>JALEPA010000177.1 GCA_022766515.1 Lachnospiraceae bacterium
CGGTAAGAAAGATTACGATAAGGCAATCAAGCTGTTAGAAAAATCTTTGAAGTTTGATAGCAGTAATACGGATGCCATCTACTTTTTGGGTCGCTGTTATCAGCAGAAATCTGATGTGGAAAAGGCAAAGACCTATTATAATAAGATTGTAGATAATTATCCGGACTCCAAGCGTGTGAGCGAGGCGAAAAGTCGTCTGCGTGAATTGGGTCAATAAAAAATATGATGCGATAAGATGAAATGACAGAAACTCTGTCAGAGTATACAACAAGTTACTCTGACAGAGTTTTTTTAATTCATAGGAAACTTCTTGTTTCCTATGAATTAAAAAACGCTCCGCGAGGATGCGCATCTCGCGGAGAAGAAGTTAGCTGTAAACAGCACCGCTCGAGCGCGAAAGAGTCGCAAGCGACTCTTTGTTCTTAAATAGGAAATTTATGTGAAGGAGGTCACTTATGGTAGAGCAAAAGGAGAGGCTGCATTATGAGGTGCAGGGACAGTGTTTGATCGTGTATGTAACGGAAGATTTGGATCATCATCTGGCAAAGGAGCTGCGTGAGCGGTCGGACAGATTGATCCAAAGCGGTGGCATACGACATATTATCTTTGATTTTGAAGGGGTTCGTTTTATGGACAGCTCCGGGATCGGTCTGCTGATGGGCAGATACAAAAAAGTCTTATTTATTGGTGGGAAAGCGGCGGTGACGCATGTAGGCAGGGAGATTGACAGGATCTTCAAAATGTCCGGTCTGTATCAGATCATTGAACGGTATGAGACGCCGCAGGAAGCGGTCGCGCAGTTATAAATAGAGCCGGGATGTAGTCGCATCCGAAATGAGATGACAGGCATCGGAAGGGAAGACGCTTTGGGCAGGGAAATGGAGAAAGGAAGACAGAATTGATATGAAGACAATGGGAAAAAATAAGATGAAAATAGAATTTAACAGTGATTCCAGAAATGAATCATTTGCAAGAACTGTGGTGGCTGCTTATGTGACAAGACTTGACCCGACATTGGAAGAACTGGCGGACATCAAGACGGCAGTGTCAGAGGCGGTGACGAACAGTATCATTCACGGATATGGAGGAAGAGACGGGCAGATCATAGTCACTTGCGAGATCGAGGGGCGAAAGATCACTGTGACGGTGGAAGATCATGGCGTGGGAATCGCTGATATTGAAAAGGCAATGGAACCTCTTTATACGACCAAGCCGGAATGGGAAAGATCCGGCATGGGATTTGCATTTATGGAAGCATTTATGGATGATCTGCAAGTATCTTCAACTTTGCAAAAAGGGACAACGATCGTTATGAAAAAAGAGATTGCTGCAAAATGAGGTTAAAGAAAATGGATGGAATGGAACTTCTAAAAAAGGCGCGAGCCGGAGATAGAGAAGCCCGCAATCAGTTGGTGGAACAAAATATGGGATTGGTGTGGAGCATTGTACGAAGATTTCAAGGAAGAGGATACGAAGCGGAAGATATTTTTCAAATAGGCTGTATTGGATTGATCAAAGCGATCGATCATTTTGATCTGCAATATGAGGTCAAGTTTTCAACCTATGCGGTGCCGGTCATTACCGGGCAGATTAAGCGATTTTTGCGGGATGATGGAATGATACGGGTCAGCAGGACCTTGAAGGAAAACGGATGGAAGATCAATTGTGCCAAAGAAAAACTGCATCAGGAGCTGGGACGCAGTGCGACGATGGAGGAGTTAGCGGCCGCAACAGAATTAGAACCGGGGGAGATCGTTTTGGCGATGGAGGCAAATCGAGAGGTGGGAACGATCGATCGCTCCTATGGGATGGAAGAAGGAAAGGAAATGCCGATGATCGATCAGGTGGTTGCCATGCGGGGCAGTTCGGTCGGAAAAATGGCAGGAAATTCAGCTGACGGTTCGGCGGAAAATTCCGATGAAGAAAAGGAGCAGGTTCTTGACCGCATGTTATTACGCCAATTACTGCAAGGATTGGGAAAACGGGAACGAAAAATTATCGAATGTCGTTATTTTGAAAATATGACGCAAAGTCAAGTCGCAAAATTATTACATATCAGTCAGGTGCAAGTCAGCAGATTAGAAAAGAAAATTTTATTGCAAATGAGAAAAGAGGCAAGATTGTGTTGAATCATCAAACTTGCCTGTTATTTTTTGCATAATGTGCTGGAGATCGTTTCATACTAGGGAGGAAACCAAAAACAAGGAAACGATGGAGGCGCGTATGCAGAAAAAAGGATTATGGTTTGTTTTTGCGGTGATTGGGGTGATGGCGGCAACGACAATCTGTTATTTATCTATGAGAGATCAGATAGGCAAACAGTATGCAGATGGCAAACTGGTACAACTGGAAAATAATCAGTGGGATGTCTCTTTTGTAGACGGAGTCCAGGATAAGCAGGGACAAAAAGGAGAGTAACCGGATATGAAAGAAGCTGTCGTTTATCTGAAAGTGGATCAGAATGTGCAGGTTGTGAATAAGAAAATAACACTGGGAGATGTAGCGGACATTTATGCATGGGATCATGATATTGTGAAAGAATTGGATCAGGTGATCCTGCTTCGGGTCAAAGGAGACAAAAATGAAAAGCATGTGGTATCCGCACTCAAATTGATCCGGTTGATCCAAAAACAATTTCCCGGTGTGCAAGTAGAATTGATCGGTGAGCCGGATGTTGTGGTCGAGTACCAGATCCCCGGCTCAGAAAAACATTGGCTGATCTATGCAAAGCTGGTCGTGTTGTCGTTACTCGTGTTTGTGGGTTCGGCATTTACCATTATGACCTTTAACACCGATGTCAGCGTAGGAGATCTGTTTGACCAGATGTATTATTTATTTGTGGGAGAGCACAAAAGCGGCGGCTCTGCATTGGAGCTGTTTTACAGCATTGGTATACCGATTGGGATTCTTGCTTTTTATAATCATTATAGTACCAAGAAAGTCAAAGAAGATCCGACACCGATCCATATTGAGATGCGCAACTATGAGCAGGATATGAATAATGCGATTATCGCAGACGCTTCGAGAGAGGGAAAGGAGATAAAATGACAATCGTGTTGGCTGTGGTCGGGCTGGCTTGCGGTTTTGCAGTGGCGGGAGGTGTCTTTGCACTGATCTCTATGCTGGGGATCATCCCGCGTATGGCAGACCGCTTTGGCTTGGCGGCATATACTTATCAAATGGAGACTGTGATCGTGCTAGGAGGCACGGCGGGAAGTATTCTTACCGTGTATGAGCCGAAAGTTCCGTTTGGAATCGTTTTTTTGGCAGTTGCAGGACTGCTTGCGGGGGTCTATGTGGGAGCTTTTGCAATGGCATTGGCGGAGGTGTTAAAAGTAATCCCTATTTTATGTATGCGTTCAAAACTGCAGTATGGCATTGCGGTGATCATCACTTCAATGGCATTGGGAAAAGGATTGGGCGCATTGTATCAATTATACATTTCGGGAGCAAAATGACAGGAAAGGTAAGGTGATGACCGTGAAACAAAAAGATCATAATAATCCATCGATGAAGGAGATATTACAGGCGAAAGATCAGAACACGCAAAAGGAATTATACAATGATTATGTGGAAAATATGACACCTAAAACGAATCCCTGGTGGAACTGTTTGAAGGCGTTTGTGGTCGGAGGTGCGATCTGTACGCTTGGAGAGGCATTTCAAACGATGTATCAACATTTTGGGGCGCCCGAAGAACTGGCGGGTTTGTACGGAACGCTGTCACTTATTTTTCTAAGCATCCTGTTGACCGGATTTAATCTCTATCAAAAATTAGGTCAATTTGCCGGAGCGGGAAGCATTGTACCGATTACCGGATTTGCAAATTCTGTTGCTTCTCCGGCATTGGAATTTGGAGTGGAAGGCGAAGTCTTTGGAAAAGGCTGTCAGATCTTTAAGATCGCCGGACCGGTTATTTTATACGGGATCTTTAGCAGTTGGGTCGTGGGTGTGATCTACTGGCTTTGGGGGATGATGTAAGGGAAAAGTATATGGGACAAAGAAGAAAAAAGACAGTGGAAAAACTAGAAAAGGATGCGTAGAAAATATCCGCATAAATTTATATACTTTTAATAAGTGTAAGGGAGCGGAGAAAACGAGGATGAAATCGTTTGCGGAGAGAAAAATGTACGAAAAAGGAGGAAGTGAACATGGAATGGAGAAAACTTCTGCCAATGGCAGGAACCGCACTGGCGCTTTGCATTGCAGGAAGTGTCGGTGGTGCAAGTAACCTGGATCAAGTGAAGATCGTGCAGGCAGCAGATGCAGCGGAAGAGACACTGGCAGTCGAGATGTCACAGCCAAGCGGAATCTATGAGAATGCTTTTTCATTGCAAATGTCGTGTGAAGGAGCTTCTGCGATTTATTACACGACAGATGGAAGTGATCCAACGACAAGTGAGACAAGGACTGCTTATAGCACGGAATTATCGATCGTTGACCGAAAGGGTGCGGACAACTATGTGTCAGCTGTCAGTCCGGATCTGTTCGACACGGCGAACGCCTCATGGAGTAAGAGTAAGAAGGCTTACAGCAGTTCAGCAAAAGTACCAAGCAATGACGCAGTGGATAAAGGGACTGTGGTAAAAGCAGTAGCAATGGATGCGGCTGGAAATTATGGAGCAGTCACGACCAATACTTATTTTGTCGGTACGGTGGCAGATCATATCAAAGGGGCTAAGGAAAGTGCAGCGGCAGCAGGAATCGACCTGTCTGTCATGTCTATTTCTGTAGATTATGCGGATCTGTTTGATTATGAAAAAGGCATTTATGTTAAAGGTAAAATCTTTGATGATGCCGTACAGGAGTACATTGATAATGGAGGCAGTACAAGTTCCTGGACAATGAATGATAAGGCACGCAGATTTCCGGCTAACTATTCTCAAAAGGGTAGAGATTGGGAACGAAATGCGCATATTGATTATTTCGAGACGGACGGTACCACGATGGATTGTAAGCTGCAGCAGGACTGTGGTATCAGAATCCAAGGAAATTATTCCCGCTCAGATCTGATGAAAGGACTGCGTTTGTATGCCAGAGCAGATTATGGCAAGAAGAACTTCAAATATGCCTTTTTCCCTAACGCTAAGGACGATACCGGTGAAGTGATCACAAAATATAAGAAGATCGTGCTGCGTAATGGTGGAAACTATGCGTTTTCCGGTACAAAGTATAATGATGCGTACTGGCAAAGTATGCTGACAGAACTTGATTGTGAGACACAGGCATCCCGTGCATGCGTTGTCTATATTGATGGAGAGTATTGGGGCTTGTATGTGTTACAGCAGGATTATGATGATAATTATTTTGAGGTAACACATGGAGTAAACAAAGACGATGTTGTTGTGTATAAGGCATCCGATGCTGATGCAGACGAGGCGTATAAATATAAGCTGGATGAAGGAAATCTCCCTGAGGGTGAAAAGGCAGATTATTTTTACAAGGATCTGATCGAGTTTTTCAAGACACATAACAACTTACGCAGCCAGAAAGACTACGACGCCTTCATTAAGCTTGTCGATCCACAATCTGTGAAAGATTATTTTGCCGTACAGGTATGGATCAATAATAAATGGGATTGGCCTGGAAAAAACTGGTCTATGTGGAAAACTACATCTGTAGAAGAAAATAGCACCTATGGGGATGGTCGCTGGAGATTCATTTTCGGGGATCTCGATTTTGGCGGTTGTGCCGGATGGGATGATGTTTATGCCAACACCATTTTTGATGACAATTATAATACAACTGTAGACGAAGATGAGAACTATGGAAACGAGAAAGGTCTGCTTGGTCAGAATCTTAAAGAAGCATTCAATCCGGGATTACAATGTTTTATTTTGTTAATGACAAACGAACAGTTCCGCTCAGAGTATCTTCAGGAATTGGAAAATTTGCAAAATACCTGCTTTGAAGCTACGAAGGCAGTATCTGCACTGGATTACCTTGCCGGAATGTATAATCCGCTGTTTGCGCAGTTTATTGATCGATATAATTATAATATTGATTATACCCATGGTTATGCCGGTTACAACAACTTGAAAACTTTCGTTCAAAATAGAAAGAATGGAATCGACACGATCGTTTCGGCAGTAAACAATTATTATAGCAGCTTGAATTATGACAACGAGCCATACTATCCATATACAACAGTGGATAAGGAGCGTGAGTCATCCGGAAATGAAGAGCCTGACCCAACACCGACCCCGACACCGGGGACAACGGCAGCACCAACGCCGGGAACGAGCAATACGCCTGCGCCGGGCCAATCGGCTGCTCCATCGCAGCAACCAACTGTTGCACCAACACCGGGAACGACAGCAAAGCCTGCACCAACGAAGGCGCCAGCGAAGAAAAAGATCAAAAAGCTTACCGTCTCAGCCAAGCGGGGCAAGAAGACGATTACCGTGAAAACACTTGGAAAAGCAAAAGTTACGGTAACGGTGTCAAAGAAGATCATCGTCAAAGGAAAGAAAAAGGTAAAAAAAGTGACCTTCCAGACATCGAAAAAGGGTGTTAGGAAAATTAAATTGTCTAAGAAATTGACAAAAGGAACTAAAATCAAGGTAACGGTCAAAAAAGCCGGATATACGACTAGAACAAAAGTATATAAGGTGAAATAAGGCGAACTGATATCATGACAAAAAAGAGAGCGTTTATCTGTATCGAAAAGCAGATAAGCGCTCTTTTCGACTTAATCTTAATAGGAAATTGCTCAAAATGTAATGGAATACCACCAAGAATTGCTTTAGCAATTCTTGCAGAGAAAAACGCTGGTTATACATTTATATAAAAATGTGTTGACAAACATAGGAACAATCTATATACTATTCCTATATAAATGGTAGGAATAAAAGGAAATAAAAATGAAAGACTTGTAAAACAATAGAAAGAGAGGGCTTGTGTCGGATGAATAAACAGATTTTATGCTTTGGAGATTCTAATACCTATGGACTTCGTCCGGATGGAAAGGGACGGTATTCATGGGGTGTCCGTTGGACAAGCTTGGTCCAAGAACAGGTTGCCTCATTGGGTTATCGTATTATAGAGGAAGGATTGTGTGGAAGAACCACGATCTTTGAGGATGCTTACAGACCGGGTAGAAAAGGAGATGCATTGCTTCCTGCTATTTTGGAATCCCATGCACCGTTAGATACCGTTGTGCTGATGCTTGGAACAAACGACTGCAAAACAGCGTATGGCGCCGATGCGGCAGTGATCGGTGGTGGAATACGGACATTATTGGAACAGATCCGCAGGATTACACCGGACAGCAAGATCCTGTTGCTCTCTCCGATTTATTTAGGAAAAGAAGTATGGAAAAAACAGTATGATCCTGAATTTTGCGTACACTCCATTCAGGTATCCAAAGATCTGGAAGCAGAGTATGAAAAGGTTGCGAAGCAATATGGTGCCTTCTTTATGAGAGCCGCAGATTATGCGAGATGCAGTGTGACCGATCAGGAGCATTTGGATGAAATAGGTCATGCAAGATTGGCACAGGCGATCACGGACAAACTTTTGAATGAAGTATTGCCGGAAGAAGAGTACGAATTACCGGATGTGATCTAGGAGAATGAGAAGGGAGCATAGAGGCTATGACATTATTGCAGCTAAAATATTTTATCACGGTGGCGGGATCTGCATCGGTGAATGAGGCAGCGAAGAGACTGTTCATCTCGCAGCCAAGTTTGTCTGCATCTATACAAGG
>JALEPA010000187.1 GCA_022766515.1 Lachnospiraceae bacterium
ATGCTTTTGGATGAAGCCAGAGCAGCCGCATAATATAAAAAGTCCGGGAGACGCTACATTGCATTCTCTCATGTAACCCGTCAACATATCAGTTCATTATAAAAATATTAAATTTTTGTCTTGACAACTGAGCCATTATAGCCAAGAATCCCACTCGCAATTCCTGACAGCTTCAAAATACATGATAAGTAACTATTTTCCCTACTGAAATTCCTCCAGCGCCCGCACCTTTTTATTTTTCAACTGCGCCACGATCAGTTTGTTGAGCAAAAAGGCAATTACGGCAACGACCGGAACTCCGATGAACATTCCAACGACTCCAAAGTAAGCCCCGCCAACGGTGATGGCGAAGATGACCCAGATAGGATTGAGGCCTGTGGACTGTCCGAGTAATCTTGGTCCTAACACAAGTCCATCAAACTGCTGCAAGATCAAGATCATGATTGCAAAAATAACGGCATTGGTTGGATTGGTACACAGATAGATCAACACCCCCGGTACTGCACCGATAAACGGACCAAAGTAAGGAATCATATTGGTAATGCCCACAATAACGCTTAACAGCACCGCATAAGGCAGACCAATGATGGACATGATCACACAGCAAAGACATCCGATGATCAAAGAGTCTACTGCCTTACTCAATAAAAAGGCACTGAAAATATCGTTACATTCCCGACAGGTTTTGCACAAGGCATCTCCATGTTTTTCACTAAGCAGCGCATAGATCAAGCGTTTGATCTGATGACGGAACATCTCTTTGGAAGAGATCATGTAAATAGAGATCATGATTGCAAGCAATCCGTTGATCACGACTCGCACAACCGATACTGATAACGAATACAGCATTGGAAGCACACTACCTACAATATTCGTACCAAAGTTGACCAGGTCCGGCACCATCTCGTTGAGCCGTTCTGTCACACCCTCCAGGTCGATTTCCGGATATCGCTCCTGCAATTTGGTCAGCCACTCTGCAACATGGTCATACATAGCTGGTACAGACGCCGTCAGTTCCTGAATACTTTGACCGATCTGCGGAATGACGAACACGAATGCGATTACGATAAAGCCGATTACGATCAAATACGCCAAGAAGATGGACACATACCGTACGATGCGTGGATGCCATTTCTTTGCAATGCTTCTTTTGAAAAGATTCTCAAACTTGGTCACCAACGGCTGTAAAAAATAGGCGATCAACACAGCCACCAAAAACGGGCTCATGACTCCGATCAGGTTAATGATAAATGCCTTGGTCGAAGACCAGTTGATGATCAACATTCCCATAATGATCGCCGCCAGAATGACAAGCAACGCATAAATGCAGATCGTTGTATATTTTGTGTTTGGCTCAAACCATACATGTCCTCGCAATGTCTTTTTTTCTTTTTTTCCGTCCATCTGTCCCCTCATTTCTATGCAAATTTATCAAGTTCCAACCGCTCTAGCAGCTCCAGTCCCTTTGCAAATTCTCTGCAAAGTCTTTCGCCCTGCGGATTGATCAGCTGCTCCGGACTATGCGCGTCCACCCCGATGATCGCTGTATTTCCCACTTCACGGGCAATCTCCAGAAATTTCTCCGAAGGATAATGCCTTCCCTGAAACGCTCCTAACATATTGATCTCTATCGGAAGATTCTTTTGCTTCAGGTAACGACATAATCTGCTCATTTCACGATAATAAATGTCAGAATCTCCGACGAAATGAACCAGATCCGGATGTGCCAGATACAAATATCTGCCACTCTCCAGTCCCTCGATCACCGTATCGACATACCGCTTTATTACCGCTTCCTCCCGGATGGGCGAACCCATGTAAATAGAATTTGCCTCCTCTCCGAGAAAATGCTGCCCCAACAGAAGATAATCGATCGGATATTGCTGTAACAGCTTGTCCTGCGCCTCCATCAATTCCGGCATATATTCTGCTTCAAATCCTATATAAATGCGAATATCGTCTGCATATTCCTTTCGCAAAGACTCCAAAGAATGAACATATTCCTCCGTTTCTCCTGCCGTCATACGGATCCCGGATACGAAGTCATCTTTGTAAACCCAAGGGCAATGATCCGAAAATCCAAGCTCCTTTATGCCGGCTTGGATTGCCGCCTCTACATATTCCCGATCTTCTCCCTCTGCATGCTTGCATCGTTTTGTATGTGTGTGATAATTCGCTATCATTTGACTCTCCTTTATATGAGAACGCAATTTCCTGCAAAGCAAAAAGATGCTGTCGCGCAATCACCTCTGCCGACCTTTGCCATACAACCCACAAAATAGGCTTACCACATTCTGCCTTCGCTTGTTTTCTCGATGTTGCATAGCAAAAGTCAGTCTCTGGTAATCTTGTGACAGCCTCTTGTTATAACTTCCTATTGTTTTGTCTTAGCAGATCTCTGCACCTGCAGGCATTGCCTTCTCCGGTGTCACCAATGCCAGGTTGCCATCTGCATCTTCAGCACAAAGTAACATTCCCTCTGACAAAACTCCTGCCAATTTAGCTGGTTTGAGGTTTACCAAAACCATAACCTTCTTTCCTACCATTTCCTCTGCGCTGTAATGCTGCTTGATACCGGAAACAATCTGTTTTGTTTCGCTTCCGATCTTGACCTGAGAGCAAAGTAATTTCTTAGATTTCTTAACTTCCTCGCATGCAATGATCTCGCCTACCTGGAACTGCATTTTCATGAAATCATCAAAGGTGATCTCAGGTTTTGCCTCGATATCGATGACCTGCTCGTCCTCAGCATCACCAGATTCAGCCTTTGCCTCTGCGATCTGTCTCTGCTTGATCTCCTCTGCCTTTGCCATAACTTCCTTAGCATCCAGTCGCATAAACAGGATCTCCGGCTTGTCGGTTACTTTGTCACCGGACTCATATAAACCAAACTGATCAAGCTGTTCAAAGCTGCGTTTCTTTGCTCCAAGCTGGTTCAAAATCTTGTCTGTTGTCTCTGGCATATATGGCTCCAGCAAAGTTGCTCCAATAGAGATTGCCTCAACAAGGTTGTACAGTACCGTTGACAAACGGTCTTTCTTTGCCTCATCTTTGCCAAGTACCCAAGGCTCTGTCTCATCAATATATTTATTGCATCTCTTAAACAATGCAAATACTTCTGTGATCGCATCTGCCACACGAAGTTTGTCCATCTTTTCAGCCACTTTGCCTGGTGTTGCAAGAACAAACGCTTTCAGATCCTCATCCATAGTATCTGTGACACCCTTGTCAGCAACTACACCGCCAAGATATTTATTTGTCATGGAAATCGTACGATTTACCAAGTTTCCTAATACATTTGCCAGATCGGAATTCATTCTCTCGATCATCAGATCCCAGCTGACAACACCATCGTTCTCAAATGGCATCTCATGCAATACGAAGTAACGAACGGCATCCACACCGAATACATCTACGAGATCATCCGCATAGATCACATTTCCTTTGGATTTACTCATCTTGCCATCGCCCTGCAAAAGCCAAGGATGTCCAAATACCTGTTTTGGCAATGGAAGTCCAAGTGCCATCAGCATGATTGGCCAATAAATCGTATGGAAACGAAGAATATCCTTTCCGATCAAGTGCAGATCAGCAGGCCAGAATTTTTCATATAAATTCTCTCCATTTTCCAATGTATGATTTCCATCCAGGTCGAAGCCAAGTCCGGTAATATAGTTGCTTAATGCATCGATCCATACATATACGACATGATCCGGGTCAAAATCAACCGGAATACCCCATTTGAAAGAAGTACGGGATACACACAGATCCTGCAATCCCGGCAACAGGAAGTTGTTCATCATTTCGTTTTTACGAGACTCCGGCTGAATGAACTCCGGATGTGTATTGATATGCTCGATCAAACGATCCGCATATTTGCTCAATCTCAGGAAATATGCCTCTTCTTTTGCGGGCTGACACTCTCTTCCGCAATCAGGACATTTGCCGTCTACCAACTGGGAAGCGGTAAAGAATGACTCACAAGGTGTACAGTACATTCCTTCATAATGTCCCTTGTAAATATCTCCCTGCTCATACAGCTTTTTGAAAATCTTCTGTACCTGTTTCTCATGATAATCATCTGTTGTACGAATAAATTTATCATAAGAAGTGTTCATGAGATCCCAGATCGTCTTGATCTGACCGGAAACATCATCCACAAACTGCTTTGGTGTTACCCCTGCCTCCTGCGCTTTCAACTCAATCTTCTGACCATGCTCATCTGTTCCGGTCTGCATCCGAACATCATAGCCATCCAATCGTTTGTAACGCACAATACTATCGGCAAGCACTACTTCATAAGTGTTTCCAATATGAGGCTTTCCTGATGTATATGCAATCGCTGTTGTCAAATAGTAGGTCTTCTTGTCTGCCATTATCCTGCTTCCTTTCCTATAAAACAAACAAATTCGCCTTTAAGGCACGGTGATTCCAATCCTTAAAGACGAATGTTGCTTTTGTTCCTATTTTTTAATCATTGTCTGCTTTGCCTTTTGTATAACAGTTTAGTTTGTAGCATTTTGTTTGTCAAGATGCCGATTAACGATGCATGGAAAAGCTGTCCATTGCATAGTGTTCCAGATTCTCATGAACACCTCTCTCATCAGCCTCTCCCAAAAGGGCATTTCTATCTTTCATCGATTCTCTCTCAGAACGGTGTCTGCTTGGTCCGCCAACACATCCGCCCTCGCAGACCATACCCTCGATGAAGTCCTCAGGCAGTCTGCCAAGCTTAAGCAATGTCAATGCTGCCTTACACTCTGCAGCACCGTTACAGGTACGCACTTTCAGATCTGCATTTTCATCCATCTCTTCCAGACATTTCACTACCGCTGCTGTTACTCCACCTGCATTGGCAAATTTCTTACCATAGATACTTGCTTCCTGTGTATCATTTGCAGCCGGCTCGAACTGTACATCTCTTGCCTTGAGCATTGCACGCATTTCTCCGTAAGTCAATACATAGTCTGCATTTCCTTCAATGGACTTATCCTGGATCTCGGCTTTTTTAGCTACGCATGGTCCGATAAACACGGTAACTGCATCCGGCTCTTTTGCCTTGATCATACGAGATACAGCACACATTGGAGATACTGTCGTAGAAACATTCTCCCAGAGTTCTGGGAAGTGCTTCTTGATCATATTAACAAATGCAGGACAGCAGGAAGTTGTCATCTTCTTACCTTCCTTATATGCTTCTGCCCACTCTTCTGCCTCTGCAGCGGCTGTCATATCACCACCAAGTCCTACCTCGATCATATCCTTAAACCCGATCTTCTTCAGTGCCTCACGGATACTGGTCATGGAAATATCTTTTCCAAACTGACCTTCTGTTGCCGGTGCTACCATCGCATAAACAGGCTTGCCTGCCAGCATATCGTTGATAATATTTACAATAAATGTCTTAGAACCGATTGCACCAAATGGGCAGCTATGGATGCAGTGTCCACACTGAATACACTTGTCTTCATCGATCACACAGATACCATACTCATCGAAAGACATCGCATCAACCGGGCACGCTCTCTTGCAAGGACGCATCAGATCAGCAATCGCATTGTATGGGCATGACTTAGAGCACAGACCACATTCTTTACATTTATCAGGATCAATATGTGCACGGTTCGTTCCCATCGAAATTGCTCCGAAACGACATGCCTGCTGACATGCTTTCTTCATACATTTACGACAGTTATCCGTAACGACATAACGAGAAATAGAACACTCCTCGCATGCAGAAGAGATTACCTGGATCATGCTGTCACTGTTCTTATCACTTGGACATTTTCCCTCAACCAAGCGAACTCTCTGACGGATGATCTCTCTCTCCTTATAGATACAACAACGAAATCTTGCTTTTGGTCCCGGAATCATCTGATAAGGAAGCAGTTCCTTGCCCTCCTTAAGATTTTTCGCATATGCCATTTTGGCAACCTCATACAACACCTCGTGTTTGATATTTAACACGGTCACATCATCTGCAAGCATAGTTTTCTCCTTTCCATCTTTGGTACTTAGGGACTTTGATAATTTTTCTCATAAGTATTCCTAGTATAACATATCTACTTGAGAAAATCTACCAATACTGTCAAACAGAAAAATTCCAATGGCAAAATCGACAAAATTCTTTCAATATTAATTTTTTCCCGTTGTAAAACGATCACCATCCAATCACTGAAATTCCGTCATATGCTTGCGATACTTTAACGGTGCCATGTTGCGCTGCAGCTTAGGATTGCACCGTTCTTCAATGCAGATATGCTCAAAGAAGGTCTTCCAAAGATCCACATACTGCTCTTCCTGTTCCCACATCTGCTCCAACTGTCGGCACTCCTCTCCCTCCAACAACCGAATAAACCATTCCTGCCCCGGAAAGTAAAATGCAGCTTGTCTATGTGTTTTATCATAAATAACAAAGCGTTCTGTATTTAATCGATCTGCAAAATGTGGCGTCACCATCGGCAAAACTGCCGCTTCCGGCTCGATCACTGCCAACAACACAGAAGGCTCTACGGACACCTCCTGAAAACGCAAGATCTCATGAAACCAATGCGCCTCATTGGCTACCCGCCTCGCAAGCGCAAACAGTTCCTGCACACAAGGCAGCTGCATCGCCCCCGTCACTTTCGCTCCCATCGAAAAGCCGTAAGTCACAAACTGGTACACGGCATCACCGCGCCCGGTTGCCGCAGATGCCAGTGCTTTGAGAATCATTTCATACGCTTCCGGGGAGATCAAGCGATAAATCTGCCGCAATACACATTGCGCATGTTCCTTATCCGTGACAACTTCCCTATACTCCGCAAACAACTGATAGTTCGGTTGAGCATGGATCGACTGCGGCTCTATGCGAATATAACGATGGCCATACCCCGATATGCCAGCCTCATAAACGGCACTCAAAATACCATCCGCAGAATCTTCGCATTGATAGATACGAAGGGGTTTATCCGGTATCTGTTCCATCTCCATTCTCAGCCTCCCTCTGCACCTGTTCCCAAAAAGTCGTCAAACAAACTCAACTGCCGATAAGTCACACCGTCTCCAAATGCCATTTGTATATCCTTGTCATCCGCCAAAAGATTGCGAGTAATATAATCTTCCTCAATCTTGAGGAAATCATATAATAATTTGCCGTTGCAGGTAATAAAGTACAATGCCCGTTTCATAACAACGCCTACTTTTTTCAAAGTATCAAAATCAATTGTTCCACTTCTGCGAGCCTTGACAATACGGCTGGCAGATTTCACTCCGATCCCAGGCACACGAAGCAGAGTATCATACGATGCGGTATTGACCTCAACAGGAAACTGCTCCAAATGCCCCAACGCCCAATCACACTTCGGATCGAGATAGGTATTAAAGTTGGGACGGCTCTCCGACAGCAGTTCATTTGCACTAAATCCATAATAACGGAGCAAAAAGTCTGCCTGATACAAGCGATGCTCCCTGCGAAGCGGTGGTTGTCCGTCCACTGCAGGCAATGTTGCATCCTGATTAACATTCAAAAAGGCAGAGAAAAAAACTCTCTTGAGATCAAAATTGCGGTACAAAGCCTCCGTCACCGCCATAATCTCATAATCACTCTCCCCAGTCGCACCAATGATCATTTGTGTACTTTGTCCGGCTGGAACGAATCCCCGACTGGTATCCTGCGTGTTCCACTGCGTAAGCCCTGTTCCCCTAGCAGTTCGCAGATTGGAGCCGCGCATCACATCAGCTGTCCCAGATAACGCTCCTCCTCCGACAACAATTTGATCCTGCCGCGCTCCTGCAACACGCTTGGCATCTCCCGGCAACTGTCCTCTTCTTGATCCGACATCTTCCGGCAGTTCCACTCTGCCTGCGCTTTTATGACTTGGCAGCTGTCTTCCGTGTATACGCTGCTGTGTATATTGGTACGCACTATAATTGCCACCCTTCATCCCCAGCTCTGCCCGACTCTCTTCCATGCCACACTGGATCTGTCGCATCGGCGTCAGAATCGTGCGTCGTGTCTTGTTCGGTGCAAGCTGCTGTAACCCTGCCTCTGTGGGAAACTCCAGATTGACACTCATGCGGTCAGCATACCAGCCTGCCTGTTCAACCAGTTCCGGCGATGCACCGGGGATCGCTTTGCAATGAATATATCCATTGAAATGATGCACCACACGAAGATCACGCAACGCCTTACAGAT
>JALEPA010000229.1 GCA_022766515.1 Lachnospiraceae bacterium
TATCGTGCGATTGCTTAATGGCAATGAGAATAAGATTGGTGCAAAGAAAAAGGAGGCGGTAGCAGATGAGTAAAGTCAGTTTTTTGGGAGCAGGAAGCTGGGGAACGGCTTTGGCGATCATGTTGGCACAAAACGGACATGAAGTTATTTTATGGTCGAAGGTGCAGGCTGAGGTCGACATGCTGACCCAACATAGAGAACATATTCATCGTCTTCCCGGAGTAAAATTGCCGGAGTCGATCGTGATCACCGGAGATCTGGAGATGGCATGCAAGGGACGAGATCTGATCGTCTTTTCGGTAGCTTCTCCTTATGTGCGCTCTACGGCAAAGGAAGCAGCTGCCTATATTCCTAAGGGACAGCGTATCGTCAATGTTGCCAAGGGTATTGAGGAAGATACTTTGATGACCTTGTGTGAGATCATTGAACAGGAAATACCGGATACGGATGTAGCAGTACTTTCCGGCCCAAGTCATGCAGAGGAAGTGTCACATGGCATGCCGACAACGGTAGTGGTTGGTGCAAAGAACAGAGAAACGGCATTTGCCATTCAGGAAATTTTTATGAATAAGACATTCCGTGTCTACACCAGTTCAGACATGACCGGAATCGAGTTAGGCGGTTCGATCAAAAATGTTATCGCTTTGGCAGCGGGAATCAGTGTCGGTCTGGGATGTGGTGACAACACAATGGCGGCGCTGATCACAAGAGGTATCACGGAGATCGCACGACTGGGTATGGCGATGGGAGGGCGGTTAGAGACTTTTGCAGGACTGTCCGGAATCGGAGATCTGATCGTTACTTGTACCAGTGAGCACAGCCGTAACCACAATGCAGGTGTTTTGATCGGCAAGGGCTATACGACGGAACAGGCAATGGAAGAGGTCAAACAGGTGGTGGAAGGTGTGTATTCTGCCAAGGCGGCTAAGAAACTGGCTGATAAATATCAGGTCAATATGCCGATCGTAGAGGAGATCAACCAGGTGCTGTTTGCCGGAAGATCAGCGAAAGAGGCACTTGCCAACTTGCTGACAAGAGATCGCTGTGATGAATATCCAGATGATGTTTGGCAGCAATAAAAGAGCAAAACCGGCGTTTTGCTCTGCAAGAATTGCAAAAGCAATTCTTGGTGGAATACCACTACACGATGAGCATTTTTCTGTATAGAAAATAAGAGCAAAACCGGCGTTTTGCTCTGCAAGAATTGCAAAGGCAATTCATGGTAGGAAAATAAAAATCATGCATAGATTGTCCGTTTGCCACATATAACTTGAGAGAACGAAGCAGATGGTGACTGCGTCACCGCCAGATAGGAGTATCTTTTGAGTAATCAGGCAAATATGGAAATGAGAAATGAAGCAAAACATTTTACACCGGGACGGCAGGAGCGCATTGAGATGGCGCGCAGGGCGTTTGGAAAAGAGAGTGTAAGAGTTTTGGAAGAACAGGAACGATCCGGGCATTCCGGCCGCCTTTTTCGATGGGTGACGGCTGGAATGCTTTTTGCAGTCTTTGTTGCCCTGTATTATTTTGATCTGTCGATCGGTCCGGTGGATCGTGAAAGCATCCAAAAATTTTTGGCAGACAATTCCCTGTGGCAGCAGGCAGAGATGGCAGTGGCGCATTGCGTCAATTACTTTAGAATAGATTAAGAAATGTGAGGAAAAACATGAGAAAACTTGCGTTGAGTGACGAAATATTGTTGTCGGTAGAAAAACCTGCCAGATATATTGGCGGCGAGATCAACATGGTCAAAAAAGATCCGAAAAAAGTAGACATTCGTTTTTGTATGTGCTTTCCGGATGTATATGAGATCGGTATGTCACATTTGGGTATTCAGATCTTATATGATATGTTTAATCGCAGAGATGACATTTACTGTGAGCGTGTTTATTCGCCTTGGGTCGATCTGGATAAGATCATGAGAGAACAGCATATTCCGCTGTTTGCCCTGGAGACACAGGATCCGATCAAAGATTTTGATTTTTTGGGGATCACATTGCAGTATGAGATGTGTTATACCAATATTTTGCAGATCTTAGATCTGTCGGGCATCCCATTGAAGGCGGTCGACCGTACGATGGAAGATCCGTTTGTGATCGGTGGCGGTCCATGTTCCTACAACCCGGAACCGATCGCTGATTTCTTTGATATGTTTTATATCGGGGAAGGGGAAACGGTCTACTATCAGATGATGGATGTGTATAAAGAATGGAAAAAATCCGGTGCGGGCCGTATCGAGTTTTTGAAAAAAGCGGCTCAGATCCCCGGTATCTATGTTCCGCAGTTTTACGAGGCGACTTATCATGAGGACGGAACACTGGCAGATTTTTATCCGATCTGTGAGGAGGCTCCTAAGCGGGTCATTAAGCAGGTAGAAAAGGATATGTCCGATACCTTTTATCCGGAAGAGCCATTGGTGCCATATACCAAGGCGACACAGGAGCGAGTGGTACTGGAGATCCAGAGAGGATGCATACGAGGCTGCCGTTTTTGCCAGGCAGGTATGTTGTATCGCCCGATTCGTCCAAGAGATCTGGACTTCCTCAAGAAACGGGCACAGAAGATGCTTGCTTCGACCGGATATGATGAAATTTCGTTAAGTTCTTTAAGTTCCAGTGATTACAAGGAACTGCCGGAACTTGTATATTGGCTGATCGATGAATATAAGGATAAAGGGGTCAATATTTCTCTGCCTTCCCTTCGTATCGATGCCTTTGCGCTTGATGTAATGTCAAAGGTGCAGGATATCCGTAAAAGCAGTCTGACCTTTGCACCGGAGGCGGGTTCTCAGCGTATGCGTGATGTCATCAATAAGGGACTGACCGAAGAAGTGATCCTGCAGGGAGCAAAAGATGCATTTATCGGCGGATGGAACCGCGTAAAATTATATTTTATGTTAGGACTTCCGGGAGAGACAGAGGATGACATCGAAGGAATTGCGATCTTGTCCGATAAAATTGCCAGAGAATATTACGCGATGCCTAAGGAAGTGAGAAAGGGAAAAGTCAATATCGTGACCAGTACCTCGATCTTCGTGCCAAAGCCGTTTACACCGTTTCAGTGGGCACCGATGAATACCAAAGAGGAAGCGAGAAGAAAACGCTTTTTCCTGTTAGACAAGGTAAAAGAACAGCTGAATGCAAGAAGTATCAAGTACAACTGTCATGATGCGGATGTTTCTGAGCTGGAAGGTGTGTTTGCAAGAGGTGACAGACGATTGAATGATGTCATTTTGCAGGCATATCAGAATGGCTGTATCTATGATGCGTGGAGCGAATATTTCCACTATGACAGATGGGAACAGGCAATGACCGATCATGGATTGACGATGGCATTTTACAATGGAAGACAGCGCGCAGAAGATGAGCTGTTTCCTTGGGATTTCATTGACATTGGTGTGACGAAGAAATTTATGTTAGACGAATACAAACGCTCACAGGCAGAGACGGTAACGCCAAACTGCCGGGCAAAATGTGCAGGCTGCGGCGCAGCTAAATTTGGCTGCGGAGTCTGTGTGGAAGCGCGATAATGGCGGTGAGATACGGGAAAGGAAAGAGAACATGAAAGCAAGAATTAAATTTTCAAAATGTGGCTCGATGCGCTTTATTGGACATCTGGATGTGATGCGGTATTTTCAAAAGGCGTTTCGCAGAGCGGAAATTCCGGTCAGCTATAGTCAGGGATTTTCTCCTCATCAGCTGATGTCTTTTGCATCACCGCTCGGTATTGGGTTGAGCAGCGATGCGGAATATATGGATCTGACTTTGGATGAGGCGGAGTCAGCGGATCGTATGGTGGCAAGAATGAACGAACAGATGAACGAAGAGATTACTGTGCGCGAGTTTACTTTGCTCAAGGAAGATGCCAAACCATCGATGGCAATGCTTTCGGCATGTGACTATATGATCGCTGCCAAACCGGGAAGACAGTCGTTTTTGGAACGGATCGATCTGGCAGCACTGGCGGCAGAGTTGACAGCGAGAGAGCAGATTGAGATTACAAAGAAAACGAAACGATCCGAAAAGGTTGTGGATATTCGCCCGAATATTTATCATGTGGCATTGACAGAAGAGAATTTTGCCGCACAGACAGGGGCTGTATATGGGACAAGTTGTCTGGAGGGAAGTGAGTACCATCCATTGCTCTATATGCAGTTGACGGCAGGAAGCGTCGTCAATATCAAGCCGGAGCTTGTGTTAGAGGCTATGGCACAAATAGCAGGAGAAACTTTTGACTTCTTGGATGTGCAGATCCACCGTATGGAAATGTATGGCGATGCCAATGGAAAAAAAGGAGAGGTCCACACTTTATCAGATGAGGTGCCTTGCAAGTTAGTTCCCTTATCTCAGTATGAGCAGATGGAATAAGTCAGACAGGAGGACTGCACGGTGAAAGAAGAGTTATTGGTGACATACCGGGAAAATAAGGTATTGTTTGCAAGGGTGCAGGATGGTAAGATCATACAGATACAGGCAGAGCCTGCAGATGGCGGACTGCTTGGAAATATTTATGTGGGTAAGGTTCGCAATGTGGTCAAAAACATTAATGCAGCCTTTGTAGAGTTTCAAAAGGGACAGATGGGATATTTGTCCTTGGGAGCACCGTGTCATCCGATCCGAACAGATGGTTCCAGACAGGGCGATGATCGGATCCTGATCGGGGATGAGATCTTTGTGCAGGTACAGAGAGAGGCGGTCAAGACCAAGC
>JALEPA010000239.1 GCA_022766515.1 Lachnospiraceae bacterium
TCGTTGGTGTCGGTTCTATAACAGGCGTCGCGGTCGGTGATATAGGCGTTGGCGACACCGACGCGGGTGTTGGAGATGGATTTAACGGATTCCATGACTCATAATCAGACTGAAAATTTCCCAGCTTCTTGTTCTGAGAAACATCAACATATCTCAGTTTCAAATTTTCCCAGCACCACAGGCATACCAACTCTGCACAATCTGAAATATCCAACTGTGACAAATTATTGTTGAAGCAACTCAAATGCATTAATTTTGCAGCACCTGTCAAGCACAGAGTGGCTATTTGGTTTGAGTAACAAGTGAGCTGTTCTACCAAAGGACAATTCGACAGATCCAGACTTGTTATTGCATTTTCTGCACAATTCAACTCTTTTAAGTAACTATTTCTCGACAGATCCAGCACCGTTAATTGATTTTCTGCGCATTCTAAATATCCTAACAGTGCATTATTAGAGAAGTCTAATGTCGATATTTGATTGAAATTGCAATTCAGGTCAAACAAGTCCGTATTATGGGACACATCTAATGTCGTTAATTGATTGCCGTAAACCACTAATTGCTGTAAAAAAATATTTTGACTCACATCGATGTCCGACAATGCGTTCGTTGAAACATCCAATGAATCCAACACAGTGTTCCTCGTGACATCAATATACGTTAATGCGTTCTCAGCGACATCCAGCGTGTCCAACACAGTGTTCTTTGTGACATCAATGTCCGTCAAAGCATTCCGCCGACACACAATCTCTCCCAAATAGGGAAACTCTGCAAAAGAAACATTGCCTTGTACCGACTTTTCCACCCAACTGACAGCCACCAGATGTCCGTCATCCCACTCATATTGTTCTAAGTTGTCAATATCATCATCTATTGTCGCGCCTTTTTGCTTTTGCATCGCGATCAGCTTCGTCAGCGCTGCAGCTTCACCTGCATCTTTCCCGCTCGCCTGCGACTTTATTCCCATCATCTGTCCCACAACCAGGACAGATAGTATCGCTAATATACGGATAACTGCGATCTTTTTCATAAAATCGTCATTCCTCTCTCGTAAATTCGTATATCATTGCAAAATTATCATCTGCATTATTATATAGATTAGAGGAAAAAAAGTCCAATTTTGTGGCAGAAAACTATACATCTGAAAACTCCTGCCAAATCGTTTCTCGATTTTTTTCTAACATTTTCACTTCCTGGATCAATCTAAAACAATCCTCATCATAATCAGGCTTCACCAGCGTCAGATCATCATTTGCACTCTCATAAAACTTGAATGCATTTTTGTAATAAAAAACCAGCTTTTTAATATCCGAATCACCAAATTCTTCCGAGTTATCTGCCGCAAAAAGATAAATATATTTACATCCGATCTGTTTCGTAATTTTTAATATTCTAGGAACAATCACTTCCCAAAAAATTCCGAATCCCAGAGGCACACCTAAGTTCTCCGGCTCCATATAACTCTCATTTTTGCACAAATGTCTTAGCTCCATTGCAGATACACACTCTTTTACTCTCCAGTTTTCTGTCTGCCCCGTTGCTTTTGCCTCCTTTTTTGCATCAATTCGCCTGTCCGCGAGTTCAAATAAAACCTCAATCCGTTCTCCAAATTCGCTCTCGCCACAGCCATAATATGAGTTCAATGCCTCATCGTCTTGTTTCTTCTTAGCATCAACAATAAAACCGACATATTCCCTTTCTTCAGGCGTAAGCTTATATTTTGGGTTTTCCACAACCAACAACCCACATTTTATAGAGAAAAACAAGGCAATCTCGCCGGCTCCATCTTTGACCAGGTAAACTCTCGTTTCACCATCAGAATCTTCCGCCCATGCCTTGTCTTCATCTTTAATATATGCCTCAAGTTGATTGTTCGCCTTTTCAGACACAAACTCTCGCAACATCTCTTTATTATTGTAATCTGCTGTCAAAACCTCACAATGAAAGCCTTGAAAGTACTTTCGTCTTTCCTCTGTATTAATACAATTCACCCCCTACTATACTGTCGCTGCCTTGCGAGCCACCAATTCCCTGGTCGCATCTACCTTCATTGATTCCAACATCATCTCCACATTGCCATTATCAGAAGCAGCCAACCCCTTTCTGGCTTTCTTCCATGAAAATTCTTGATGAGACAAGCAACTCAGTTTCCAAGAAGAGAGTGATCCATACCTTTCCAGCACACTCTTCAACAATTCTTTTGTCTCTTCTGTAACAGTACCTTTCACACTTCCAAAATAGTTTTCATTTTTATACTCACTTCTGACCTCATTTAGAACCGGTCCGTATTTCCATCCGTAAAACTTGGCGTCAAAAAGAGGTTCTTTGCGATACATCAGTGCTTCCCTTTGTGAAAAATACATCAACTTATGCATCTTCATCTCATCCATGCAAACACCTTCCATATCATAATACATATCATATAAAGCCTTTGCCACACACATTGTCTTTTCCATATGCATCCCCTCCTTTTTTGTAATAGTTTTAGTAGTTTCGATAGCATACCACTTTCACTATCATTTTACAACATTTTTGCAGAAAAATGTATAAAAATTTTATTTCAACTTGCACTAAGATATTCTGACACTCTTTACCTCTGAATACCTGCTATACTTGTTTTTTCCATTCTGTCTCCGGTATGTCCTGACCCGAAAATAGTACTTCTGTCTCCGACTGCTACAGCGGACGCGGTGTAACAGATGTATTCGGCGCACCTGTTGGTGTCACTGTCGGAGCCTCCGTTGTTACCTCAAAGGTAAATGTCAATTTATCTCCCTTTGACACTACAACCGGATCACCATCACCGACCCATTCTCCATCCACATTAGTTAAGAATGGATTGCCCAGCTGATACTCCTCTGCATGCGCAGAATCCGTAGGTATATACTGATTAACAATACCAATGCGAAGGCGCTCTTCTAATCTGTTTCCCGCATTGTATACTTTACCATTTTCGGACCAATCTAATGCTCTTGTCTGCGTCCCATCTGCAGAAGTAATATTGATCGTCTTTGGCTAAATATAATACGATGTTGGAAGAATGTAATTATAAGTTCCATCAACGACCGTCTTTCCCATTGAACCAAAGTCAACAGCAAGATAGCTTGCTTCTTCCAGCAGATCATCCACATCATCTTCCGCCACAGCCTCTAAGGAATAGGTCCCGATCGATGTAATTTCTTCCGTATGATCAACACATCCCTCCACCTCCCATTCCTCGCCTTCCGCAAGCTCATACTCACCATCAACTTCCACGAGTTCTGTACCTCTCCGCACAATATTATTTGTCGTAGTGAAGATATGACTGTTGTTTTGGATAAGATATGCCGTAAATGCAGGGCTGATCTGAGTTGCCTCTTCTGCCCTCGTCTCATTTACCGGAATCCCGCTACATAAAGACACTGTCATAACCGCTGCCATAACAATTGCGAAATATTTTTTTTATATTTTTGTTCATATCAATCTTTATCCCCTTTTGTGCCCGCAGACTTTGTCCCGCAGGCTTTGCGCTTTTTCTTCAAAAACTTCTCGTGTCCTTTCATTTTCGTATACATTAAAAGGCTCTCATAATGAAATACCACCCCATAAGTATATCATATAGGGTGGTATTTTGGAGTATTTTTTGATATTGATTAGATTGGTGCTGTGCAGGTAATTACTGTAATTTTGTGTTTTCGCGACCAATGACGGTGACATTGTCATCGCAATACAACTCTGCCAATGCCGTATTTTTACTCAAATCCAAGCTACTCAGCTCATTACCATTACACTGCAAAGTCTCCAATGCCGTATTCTTACTTACATCCAAACTACTTAGCCAGCTATTCACACACACCAAAGTTTCCAACGCTGTATTCTTGCTTACATCCAAAACATTCAGCTGGTTATCAGAACAATCCAATCTCTCTAATTCTGTATTCTTACTTACATCCAAACTACTCAACTTGTTATTAGAACAATACAATCTCTCTAATTCTGTATTCTTACTTACATCTAAGCTTCCTAATTCATTGTCGCTACAAGCCAGTTTCATCAGCATCTTATTATTACCTGTGTCCAAACCGCTCAGCTTATTAACTCCACATTCCAAGTCTGTCAAGTCCGTATTCCCACTTATATCCAAATTGCCCAGCTGATTGGAAAAGCAATACAAGGTTGTTAACACCTTGTTCTTACTTACATCTAAACCGCTCAACTCATTATTAGAACAATCCAATTCCGTCAATGCTGCCAATGCCGAAACATTCAATTCCCCCTGTAATTTTTTTCCTGTCCAACTTATCCCTATAAGTCTTCCATTTTCCCAAGTATACTCTGTTGTCTCATCCAAATCTTCACTCACCGTAGCACCCTTTTGTTTTTGTTCACGAATGATTTTCTGCAAAATTGATACATCACTTTCATTCTTCCCAACAGTTGGAGCAGCTGTTGAACTTGGACTCTTCGTTGAAGTCGGTATACTCGTTGTATTTGGTGCTTTTGTCACGCTCGGTTTCTTCGTTACCGTCGCCTTCTTTGTTGTATTGGTTTTCTTGGTACTTTTCACAGTTACCGTACAGGTATACTTTTTCTTACCTGCTTTGACCTGTACCTTTGCTTTACCTGCTTTCACTGCTACGATCTTGACGCTGTTTTTCTTCTTGTTTTTCAGCTTAATACATTTCTTGCCGGAAACGACTTTCCATGTCGTTTTCTTCTTGTTGTTTTTGAGAGATATGTTCTTACTCTTTCCTACTTTGAGAGTAACTTTTTTGTTACTCAATTTCACTGCTTTTGCCGCCTGTGTATGCTGTACAGGTACTCCTGTCAACACCAGCGTTGCTGCAAGCAACCCTGC
>JALEPA010000252.1 GCA_022766515.1 Lachnospiraceae bacterium
TCGAAAACAACTGCTCTGTATTGCCATACTCTACCATCTCTCCCAACAGGAAGAATGCTGTATTGTCGGAAATACGCGTTGCCTGCTGCATATTATGAGTTACCATGATAATCGTGTAATCTTTTTTGAGCTCGATCGCCAAGTCTTCAATGCGTGCTGTGGAGATAGGGTCCAACGCTGAAGTTGGCTCATCCATCAAGATGACTTCCGGTTCAACCGCCAACGCTCTCGCGATGCATAGTCTTTGCTGCTGTCCACCGGACAACCCCAGTGCAGACTTTTTCAAACGATCCTTAAGTTCATCCCAGATCGCTGCCTGACGCAGAGACTTCTCCACGATCGCATCCAACTTTTGTTTGGAATGGATCCCGTGCGTCCTTGGTCCATACGCAATATTGTCATAAATGCTCATTGGAAACGGATTAGGATTCTGGAATACCATTCCCACGCGTTTACGAAGATGATTGATATCAATGTCTCCATAAATATCTTCTTTTCCCAGATAAACCTCTCCCGTGATCTTGCATCCTTCCACCAGATCGTTCATTCGATTGAGCGACTTCAAAAATGTAGATTTTCCACATCCTGATGGTCCGATAAAAGCAGTGATCTGCTTCTCCGGAATATCCATTTCTATGTCTTTTAATGCGTGAAACTTACCATAGTGCAGGTTGAGATCTTTGACATGAAATTTTGTCATTGGTTTTACCTCTTCCTTCGGCTGTTCCACTACCACATTGGTCATTGTTGTATCCATATTTATCCTCATTTCTGCACACTTTCTATGCCTTACAGATTTCGTGTCAAGTGTGCCAAGACACAAATACCATCTGCCGATCATTTTGATTTACCGTTGTTTTTGATCATATTATCCTTTTGACGCCTTATGAAAGATCACTGTCTGACCCCTTTGGCGGTCAATCCCCTTGCCACAACATTAGACAATGCATTGATCACGATGACCATCAAAAGCAATACAACGGCTGTCGCAAATGCCTGATCCGTATGAAATCCTTCGCCGGACAACATATACATATGCACAGACAGTGTACGCGTTGAACTAAAGATATTGTTAGGAAGTTTCGCCATCGTTCCGGCTGTATAGATCAATGCCGCTGTCTCTCCCACGATTCTTCCTACCGATAAGATGATACCGGATAAAATTCCCGGCACTGCTGAAGGAAGTACGATGCGAAATACGGTACGAAGTTTGCCCGCTCCCAATCCAAAACTTCCCTCTCGATAACTGGATGGTACTGCTAACAGAGCTTCCTCTGTCGTACGCAAAATCGTTGGCAATACCATGATCGCTACCGTCAATGCTCCGGAGAGCATGGATAACTGCAAATGCAGAAAAGTAACAAAAAATAAGGAACCGAATAATCCGTATACGATCGATGGAATACCGGAAAGTGTCTCGGCTGTCACTCGGACAATCCCTACGATCTTGTTTCCTTTGCTTGCATACTCGACCATATAAATTGCAGCAAAGATACCAAGCGGACCCGCGATCAAAAGTGCCAGCAGCGTCAGCAAAACGGTATTGATCAATGCTGGAAGCATTGAGACATTGTCCGAATTATAGGTCATCTGAAACAGATCCGGTGTCAAAAATGGGACACCTTTGATCAAAATATATCCGACCAAAAACACGAGGATCCCCACTGTAAAACAAGCTGCGATCACTGTTAATAACAACACCACCAGAGAACCCGGATGATGCAGATAACTTTTTGCTTTTTGACCAAAGCTTTGCACATTGATTGCCTGTTCCATTATGCGGACACCTCCTTCCGTTTCAAAATAGAAAACAAGGTATTGATGATGAGGATAAAGACAAACAAGACAACACCTGTTGCGATCAACGCTTCACGATGCAGATCCTGCGCATATCCCATCTCCATGACAATGTTAGCGGTCAGTGTACGAACACCCTTGAAAATATTTTCCGGTATGACTGCCTGGTTACCTGCGATCATGATTACCGCCATCGTCTCACCAAAAGCACGACCGATTCCAAGCACAACACCTGCCATAATACCGGATTTAGCAGCCGGTACGACTGTCAGGAATACACTTCTTTCATGTGTTGCTCCCAGTGCAAGTGCTCCCTGATAATATTTATCCGGTACTGCACGGATCGCTGATTCCGAAATGCTGATGATCGTTGGAAGGATCATAATTCCCAGTAAAAGTGCTGCCGTAAATAAGCTCAATCCATTTCCGCCGTAACGATAACGGAAGGTTTCTCTTACCCAAGGTACTAAGATCATCAAGCCGAAGAAACCATACACGACAGAAGGAATACCAGCCATCAGCTCTACACCCGGTTTCATGATCTTATACAACCATGCAGGACAAAACTTTGCCAGGAATACCGCAGAGAGGATCCCGATGGGAACCCCCACCAGAATCGCTCCGGCTGTTACATAAATACTTCCTATGATCATTGGGAAGATCCCGTACAGACCGTTTCCGGCCTGCCAGGTCTTACCTAATAAAAACTTACCAACACCGATCTTTCCCATTGCCGGTATGCCGTTTGCAAACAAGAAGATGCAGATCAAAGCAACCGCCAGAATGGACATGCATGCACAGAGCATGAACACGATCTCCATTCCCTTTTCCATTATTTTCTGCTTTTTCATAATGCCTCACATTCTATTTGACATCTTTCCAGTCAGTTACCTCACCGGTAAAGATCTGTTTTACTGCATCAGAGGAAATTTCATCCAAAGAGTTAGATGGATTGACAATGACTGCAATTCCGTCCAAAGCGATCGCAGTAGATGTCAGCCCGGACTCTTTCTCACTATCCTTTAAGTCACGAGATGCCATTCCGATATCACATGTTCCTTCTGCTGCGGAAGTCATACCCGTTGTAGAATCGCTCTGCTGTACTTCGACTGTGGCACCGGAGTTGACCTTCTGATATGCCTCTGCAAGTTTCTCCATAACCGGTGTGACAGATGAAGATCCTGCTACAACAACTTTTCCGGATGCATTATTGCTGCTAAATGATGTATTGTCGGATGTTGCAATGTATCCGTTGTCCTCTACGACAGCCTGACCGTCTGCGCTCATTATATAATTCACAAAGTCCTGTGCCACATCGCTCAACTTATCTTTTGTTGCGATGTTAAACGGACGGGATACTTTGTAGGTTCCGTTTTTGACATTGTCTGTAGTTGCCTCTACACCGTCTACCTTCAATGCCTTTACTTTATCATTTAACGCACCAAGCGAAGTGTATCCGATCGCATATTCATCACCGGCAACCGTTGTCATCATAACTTCGGTACTCTGAGAAATGGAAGCGTCTGCTGTTGTCTTGTCGACCTTCTCCCCGTTTTCCTCTTCTTCAATGCCAAAGAGCTCGATGAAAGCACCTCTTGTTCCAGAACCATCTTCTCTGGAGATTACGGAAATTGGTTTTGCACCGTCTGCTTTTTTGTCGTTGCTTCCACCGCATCCTGTCAAGGCACCTGCCACACAAACTACACTCAGTCCTAATGCTAATAATTTTTTCATTCTCATAATTTTTCCTCATTTCTGCACAATGTTCTGTGCGATTATTTTCTTTTTTGTCGTCTATTTGTTTTGACAGGTTCTATCATACGGGAGACATGTAAATTCCAATATCCTCTCTATGTGAAATTTA
>JALEPA010000004.1 GCA_022766515.1 Lachnospiraceae bacterium
ATGGGATCGCACGATATCAATATAGTTTTGTAAGGCTTCACGCACCTCATTGCCAAAATACACATATTCTTCTTTGCCACCTTTACGAATAATGCGAATACGATTTTCACGGAAATCTACATCCTCCAGGTCAAGCCCAACACATTCCGATACACGGATCCCCGTACCCAAAAACAATGTAAAGATAGCAATATTTCTAAGCTTATTCTTTTCAAAAGAAGCCTTTTTGCGTCCGGTCATGGAATCTCCGGCATGTTCTACAAGATTCAAAAGCTCAGTAACTTCCTCTGAATCTAATCGAATGATCTCACGATCATGTAATTTCGGCAATTCTACCACAACAGTTGGGTTGTTATGGAGGCGTTCTCGCTTTTGATAATAAAGGAAAAACTTGCGTAATGCAGATAATTTGCGGTGGATACCACGCTCGTCATTGGAGTAGGTTTTCCCTTCATAGTCGTATAACTTGAGATATTCCACATATTCTTCAATATCGACAGGTTCTAAGCGGTCCAGATCCTGTAAGGATATGTCTGCAATCGAATTGCCAATGGTTGGATTTGCCTGGATCAAGAAACGAAAAAAAGTTCTTAGATCATAGGCGTAATTGATTCGTGTGTTTGCCGAAGATGTCTGCTCAATGCCACGAAAAAAATCTTTTGCAAAGCTTGGGAATTCCTGCAGCAAACTACGAAGTTTTTTGATATTGTTTTCTGAACGACTTTGATAGTAACTTTGTTTATTTGTTTGTCCCATAGGCGTGTCCCTCATTTCTTTCAGTTCAGGCAGCCACAGTCTATATAGCTATGGCAAGCCTCTATAACAAATTATAGCGTACCTGATACAGAATTGCAATAACTATATGAAAAACTGGAGTTTATCCCAGAGTTAAATGTTGCTACTTTTCTACTCTGACAAATTCTTATTAAGTAAAAAGACCTCGAATCCGTTAGACTTAAGGTCTAACCATTCGAGATCTTTTTATTGTTCAAATTTGCTATGTGATTACTATATGATTACCGGCACAATTTACTGGCGTTTTTGCATGATCAGATTTTCTAATGCATCTAATTGTTCTGGAGACAATTTTTGGTGATACATATAATCGGATATAAAATTCGTAAGTGATCCATTGTATAACTTATCAAACAGAGCTTTCGTTTCAATTTCCTGAACTTTTCTCTTAGTAATATTCGCCTTACAAATAAATCCCGGATCTTCACGAGTCACTGCACCCTTGTCGATCAGTCGTTTGATCACGGTATATGTGGTATTTTTTTCCCAGCCAATATATTCCTTAATGATCTTGGAGATGTCTTTTGCAGCTAACGCCTTATTGGACCACAAAAGTTCCATCACATTTAATTCCCCCTCATGTAAACGCAATTCTTTCATGTTTGCCTCCAATCTATCAATGTGTGTTTTCGAGTATAAAAAATAAATTACAATAAATTGTACAAATCTATAATACAAATTATCCTTTTGATACTGTGTCTACAAAAGTAGATTAGTATATCATAAGGGGATATGTATAAAAATTCCATGTAAATTAAATTGTATTTTTCTCCAAAACATATTTTTGCAATGTTTATTACTAATTTATTCTACACACTGAATATAAAATCGTCAATAGGTAAAATGCACAAGATACGCTGTCTACAGTTGTATACTTTTAATTCTACAGTCATAGAATTAACTGCATCACATACAAATTACGGCACAATAAATAGATAATGGTCTATGTCATGTACTTGTATTTTTGTATTTCACAGAAATATTCCATTACAACTTTTTTAAAAATCAAAATTATATCTTGCCACAAAAATACCGATCTCCAATCGTTAGATTTTTAGGTCTAACTTTTGGAGGTCGGTATAAAGTACCTTACTCTTTCTTGTAATATCATCTTCCGCTTCCAATGCAGCAACACCGAATTTTACAGAACCAAAAGGGGTACATTGTTCATGATAGAACATGTTATCCCTGTAATTTTTTTAGCAGGTCTTGAAAATATTCCGGTAACGGAGCGTCAAATTCTACATATTTTTTGGTCGTAGGATGAATGAATCCCAGCGTCTTTGCATGTAGAGTTTGTCCGGTCAGGGCAAAAGGACATTTTGCCGGGCCGTAAATATCATCGCCTAAGATGGGATGTCCGATACTTGCCATATGGACGCGGATCTGGTGCGTTCTTCCTGTTTCCAAATTGCAGGCAATATAGTTATATTTATGATTTAACGCATCCAGTACCCTATAATGCGTCACTGCCCTCTTTCCGTTCTTCTCGTTAATTGCCATTTTCTTACGATCGTAAGGATTTCTGCCTATCGGAGCATCGACGGTTCCCACTGTCTCGTTCAAATTATGGTAAACGATTGCATGATAAGTTCTGGTAATAGAATGAACCGCTAATTGCTCTGCAATCGCACGATGAGCCAGATCGTTTTTGCATACGACAAGAGCTCCGGTCGTATTTTGATCGATACGGTGAACGATCCCCGGTCTCATAACACCGTTAATGCCGGATAGGGAATCTTTGCAATGATAGAGCAATGCATTGACCAAAGTGCCGGAATAATGTCCGGGTGCCGGGTGAACCACAATCTCTTTTGGCTTATTGACAACAATAATATCGCTGTCTTCATAAAGAATATCCAGGGGAATGTTTTCAGGGAGAATATCCGGCTCTTTCATATCCGGTACCTGAAATTGTATTTCGTCTTGCAACATCACTTTATAGCTGCATTTGCTCTTTTTTTGATTGACCAGGACATGTTCTTCCTTCACAGCCTTCTGCAGCATGGAACGGGAAAATTCCGGTAGCTTATTTGCAAGAAAGCTATCAAGCCTCATTCCCTCCTCAGTAGGCAGTTCCACTTGAAAAGAAAGGATCTGTTCGCTATTTGTACTCATAGATGATAACCTCATTTCTTGAAAAGTACATCTAATTCCTCGTCTTTGTAAATAAAAAGAAGAGAAAATAGTAACAGTACCACACCGATCACAACGAAACAGTCTGCCACATTAAAGATCGGAAATCGAATCAATGAAACATAAATAAAATCAACAACATAACCGCGTCCAATGCGATCGATCATATTTCCTATTGCTCCACTTGCGATCAGCAAAAGTGTGGCTTGAAGTAAAAAATACTTTTTTGACATAGGAATACGGTGATAGAGCCAAATGATCACAAGTAGGATCACTGCTGTGATCACGATCAAAGGAAGCTGTTTGTTTTGCATCATTCCAAATGCCGCACCGCGATTTTCCAAATATTCTAATTGTAATACATCCTTGATCAGTATGAAATCCGGTTTGTCTTTTAATCCAATGATCGCTAAATACTTTGTCCACTGATCAAAGCCAAGCAATATCAATAAAGCAACCAAACCCGTCAGATATTTTTTTAACATGTAGGATCTCCTTCTACTGCACATACTGCTTCCAACAATTCCTGATCAGAAACATCATCCATCATAACGGCATGTCCCAAGCTTTCCAGTAAGATAAAACGGATCTGTCCTGCATTCATCTTCTTATCACTCTTTGAGACGCGGACAACATCCTCCGGCTTGACACCTTTCACAGAAACAGGCAGTCTAAGCTGCTGAAAGGTGTCTTTGATCAAACGAAATTCTTCTTTTGCCAGATAGCCTCGGCTTTTTGACAGAAAAGCGGCCGCAACAGATCCAATCGCTACACATTCTCCATGTAACAGCTGAAAGTCCTTTAATTTCTCGATCGCATGTCCAAGCGTATGTCCAAAGTTTAATAGAGCGCGTTCGCCCTGCTCTTTTGGATCATTTTCAACAACTTTTCGCTTGATCTCACAGCTGCCATATACGACCTGTTCTAACGCATCCAGATCCCGTTTACACAGCTGTTCCGTGTTTTGCTGTACCAAAGAAAAATAGTCCATATCTTTGATCAGACCATGCTTGATGATCTCACCAAAACCGGAATAATACTGCTCTTCCGTTAATGTCTGTAAAGTAGCAAGGTTCATATACACGGCAGATGGCTGATGAAATGCACCTACCATGTTTTTGTATCCTCGGAAATCAACGCCTGTTTTGCCACCGATACTGCTGTCTACCATAGCAAGGAGCGATGTTGGCACTTGAATGACCTTAATACCGCGCAAATAAGTTGCTGCTGCATATCCGGTCATATCTCCAACAACACCACCGCCCAAAGCAATTAAAAAGTCTTTGCGGTCAAAATGTTTTTGAATCAAATGTTCGTATAGATCAGCGATCACATCCAAAGTTTTAGAGGCTTCTCCGGCAGGAAAAGTAAAGGTATCTACATATGAAGCTGTCTGTGAAACGATAGCCTGTACTTCTTCTGCGTAATGTGCTCCAACATGACTATCCGTCACGATGCAGGCTTTTCGTCCGGTGAGTGCTACTTCCTCTAACACTTGGCGTAGCTTGCCAAAATCTCTTTCGATTGTAATATTGTATAATGGTTTTTCGTCATAATGTACCGTTATTGTTTTTCCCATGATCTTCCTCACTTCTATTGTTTTATTTTTGTATGATAATAGGGGGACACATGCCATGTCCCCCTGTCTATTACAGCTTTATCAAATACTATCAAAAATCAATGAAATTGAATGGATTATCCATCTCGATAATATCATTTTCCGGTTTGCTGCCCTTTCCTAATGGTAAGTCTTCTGCCAGCGGATCAGCAATAATGCCATTTCCAGAGGTGTCAGGCTGCTCTGCTGCAGCTACTTCCTGCTTTGCGAGATCGCCAAGAAATTCATTAGAAGAAGATACATTCGTATCTGCCTCCGGTGTTGTCATAGACATACCTCCAAGCAGATCGCTTGCTGATGGCTGACCACCAAGCAGGTCATCAACCGGTGGCAAAGAACTACTAAACATATCGTCAACCGCTGGTTGTACGGTCTGGCTCGCACTGCCAAACAGATCATCTACGGCTGGTTGTGCTGCCTGTGCACCGGTGCTGAACAAATCTTCTACCGGAGGCTGTGCTGTAGGCTCGCTGCCGGCAAATAAATCCTCTACCGGCTGCTGCAGTGCGTCGGCACTTCCAAATGGATCCGTAAGTGCATCGCTGCCTCCTCCGATCATATCCATATTGGTACTGCCACCGATCAGATCGGAAGTGTTAAGATCGGCTGATGCTGTTGACATCTGTGGTTCTGCTCCACCGATCAAGTCATTCATATTCAAATCCATAGAAATTGGTTCCTGAGTTGCTGTAGAAACAGGATCTACAGCAGGAGCACTGCTTTCAAATGGAGATTCTGTCGCTGCCGGAGAAATTCCCGGTATGTCCATGAACATAGAATCTGCAGCAGGCTGTTCAAATGGATTTTCTGAAACCGGTGTTTCTAAAGGAACACTGGAAGTCTCTGGCTGATCTGTAATATCCGAAGAGACATTTAAGGTAATATCAGATGCTCCGGTATTAGAAAAATCTAAGGAAATACTGTCTGCTGGCGTCTCTGCCGGAGAACCAAGATCAGGCGTACCAAGATTTAATGTCACCGACTCAATGTCTGCTGTTGGAATTTCCGGTGCCGGTTCTTCTGATACTGTCTGCAAAGAAATATCCTGTGCGAAAGGATCGGAAGGCTGTGCGCCAGCGTCAACCGTCGGAATCTGTCCAAGGTCAACCGGAATATCTGTGACCGGCACTTCTACGGAAGCTTCCGGTGCAGATGTAACTTGAGGTTCTACTGTGGCTGCTTCTGTCAATGGCTCGATTGGAGTCATATCTACAGCGGCAGGCTCACTGGCTGTCTCTGTATCCATAGCAGGAATATCAGAGATGGAACTATTTGCTGTAGCAGGTTCCTCTTCCGGTAATGTGCTGAAATGTCCCTCGCTGGAAACCGGAATAGAGAAAGAAGCTGTACTTACCGGTACCTCTTCTACCTTAGGTGCTTCAGAAGGTTCATCCGGAAGTTCTACGAAAGGTGCCGGTGAACCGATATTGATCGGAATGATTCCAGGATCATCCATCACACTGTCAGCACTAGGAGCTTCATTCATCAACTCATCTAATTCCGGAACAAAGATGGAGAAGCTTTCGCTGTCTAACATCTCGATCTGAGCTTCTGCTAATTTCTTAAACTGTAAACGATAATTCTCATAACTCTGTACTAATTTGCGTACATGATTTCGTGTTTCTTCTAACTCACGATTTGCTTTTGCCTTGGTGATCTCTGCCTGCGCCTGAGCCTCTCTACGCATAGACTCGATCTCCGCTTTAGCCTCTCTTGACATTGCCTCTGCTTTGGCATTAGCTTCTGTCATAACAGAATCCGCTTGTGTTTTTGCTGCTTCCTGTGTCTCAGCAGATGTCTTCTCTGCCAATACCAATGCTTTCTGCAGAGTGGATTCCATCTTTTTGTAATACTGGATTCCCTCGCTCAATGATGTAATTTTTTCCTTCAGGCTTTGATTTTCTTTATAAAGTTCTTCATATCCTGCGCGAACTTCTTCTAAAAAATCATCTACATCCTTCTTGTCGTATCCTCCCATTTTCGATTTTAATTCTCGATTCTGGATATCAATTGGTGTAAGCATACTCATACCTCCCTAAATATATTGCTGAACCGTAATCGGGTATCGTCCCTTTTTGGATGTTCCTCCCAAATATTGGAATCGATATTTCCCATGTCCCCGTACAGAAAAGATATCTCCATTCTGTAAAGTTTTTGCGTTTTCGGTACAGCTGATTCCATTAATATATACATTACCATCTCGGATCAATTGTAACCCCTGTGTTCGTGATGTACGGATCGCTACGGATAAGATCGCATCCAACCGCAATGACGATACACTTCCCGAAATGTTTTTATACTGTTGTTCCCAATGAAGCTGCTCTGGTTTTATGTTCTGCGCCTCGACCGTTGTATGTCGAATACGCGTGATCTCTGTCAGCAATTCTGCAATCTTCTGTTTGCAAAATACATAGCCTACGGTACAGGCATTTCCTTCTGCGCCCTCTTGACGGACCAAAATGTCTCCGACCTGATCCCGCTCTAACCCAAGTCCCATGATCGTTCCCAGATAGTCACGGTGTGACAGCATCTCACCAAACTTTTTGTTGATTGGAGCAATGCGGATGCAACATAACGGATAATCATCGATATCCGGCTGCAGATAATCCGTATCAGGGAGAAAACAGAGAAGCCTTCTCTCCGCTTCCTCGTATCCGCCATAGGATGCCATTGGAAGTCGAACCTCCGGCAGATCCGGATATTGTTCTTTTACTGCCTGTCTCGCTAAGGATTGCTCCTGCAAGTCGGCAAAGTCACTATACATCGGAATACCGCGCTGGTATGCCATACGGCATAGATCAGAAAAACGCTTATATAATAACTGCTGTTCTTTTGCTCGCTGCATGGGATCTCTTAAAACTCCTTGTTGAGTGTTGGAATATTAAAGCCATCTCCCTCTGCCATGCTCTTAATATAATCCCCTGAAATATCAATGTTTTCCGGTGAAAATACAAAGATATAGCGGGATACCTGTCTCATATTACCGGAAATGGAGAAAATACATCCGGAGATGAAATCCATGATGCGCTGTGCCTCCATAATATCAATTCCCTCAAGATTGACAACGACCGGCTGACCATCCATCAACACTTCACAAACCTGCTGTGATTCACCAAAATTGCTTGGCTTGATAATGCATACTTCCAGTCCGGTTGGAGTTGTTCTGATCGGTACCACTTTGTTGGAAGAAGTACGAAAACTACTTCTTTTTGGTGCGGGAGCCGGATCCTCAAAACCGGAAAAGCTTGTTGATTCCTGCTTTGCGGCACGCTTCTCCTGGCGACGATATTCTTTCTCTGCACGACTATCTTCCTGACGGCTCAGACGATCATTCTCTACATCAGCGTAATCGTCATCATCATAGTAATCGTCATCAAATTCATCATCCATGTTCAAGTTGAACTTTTCCAATAGTTTGTTAAGCTTATTTGCCATTGTTATACCTCGTTTCTGTACAGCATGGCTGCACATATTTTATTCTCTATGTTTCTGAAGCTGCCTTAGATCTGGTAATTTCGCTCGCCAAATATACCAGTGCCAACCCTAACATGAGTGGCCCCCTCTTCAACGGCTACCTCATAATCTCCAGTCATTCCCATAGATAGAACATTCATATCAATATTATCAATGTTTTTGCTGCTAATGTCAACTGACAATTTGCGTAATTCACGGAAAATCGGACGATTTTCTTCGGAATTTTGTACAAATGGTGCGATTGTCATCAAACCACGAATATGAACCAGCGGCAAGGTGGCGATTTTACGGACCAATGCTTCGGTATCTTCCGGTTTGACACCGAATTTGGAATCCTCTCCTGCAACATTTACCTCGATCAAAATATCTGCTTCCACCTGTTTTTTCTCACATTCTTTTTGAATGGCTTCTGCAAGGTGAAAGGAATCCACAGAGTGGATGAGAGCCGCTCTTCCTACGACATATTTTACTTTGTTTGTCTGCAGGTGACCAATAAAATGCCATTTGATCACATCCGGGAGATGCTCCTGCTTTTCTTTCATTTCCTGTGCTTTATTTTCGCCAAATTCCGTTTTTCCGGCAGCCAAAGCTTCCTCTATCATCTCGATCGGTTTTGTCTTACTGACCGCGATCAATGTCACATCCTCGACAGAACGGTCGCTCCGCTTGCATGCCTCCTCAATATTTTTCTGTACTTTTTGTAAATTTTCCTTTACCATAACCAGTCTCCTTTCTTGCCCGTTCGGGGCAGATCACTAATAAATGATCTGGTCTGATCGGATCAGATCAGGATTTAACACAATATGATCGTAACCTGCCAACCCATAGGTCGTCCCCGATTTTACAATAGTGTATTCCTCATTTTCATATAATTTGTCGATAATCTGAAAACGGCAATATCCTTGGTTGCAGTTGTACACACCCTCCAATTCACGGGTTTCCGACAAATACATCGTGGAACTATAGTTACCATTTTTATCAGTTTGCACAATCTCCGTTCCCGGATCAAAGGCATCTACATCAATGTAAACATAACCATCATCGTCAATATAATAAATATCCAAGATTACACCGTCCGCTTTCGCCAGCGTCTTTTTGGACGGATCGATAACCATAACACCGTTAGAGGTATCTGCATTTTCCGTTACTTTTTGCAGGTAATCTTTAGGAAATACATAACACTTCTTCTTTACGATGGAAGACTGTGGTATCTTTAATCCCTGTGCATGATTAAATTCAATATGAACATCAATATAACGCATCTGCAGATAACGGACCATATATTTATCGAGATCCAGACGGGCATACCAATGGTTATCATTTTGGTAAGTCGTAACCGGGACCGTTAGGCGAAGGTCATCTTTACGCAAGGTTACCGACAGTATTTTTTTATCTTTGATCTTATCGTACTGCTTGTCGGTCAGCGGAAGTACGATCGACCAATTTTCACTCGTCACAATGCGGTAGACCGGCGAATTTGCCTTTAACTTATCCGAAGAACGGATCTGCGTCCATTTATCTACCGTAGAATCAAAATAGGAATCCTTTATTTCGTTGTACTTAACATCTTCATACCCGTCCGTGCAAAAAGAGATCACACCGGTTTTTTTCGCTTTTACGACTTGGAATGCCGTAGCTGCGCCATCTTCCTTCATAAGCTGTTCTAAGCGCTTGGAAAGATCGACTGCGGACAGTTCTAACACCGTATTATCCAGATCGTAGCGAAAATTAGAA
>JALEPA010000033.1 GCA_022766515.1 Lachnospiraceae bacterium
AATTGTGTTTCTTTCTTCTCTTTTGCATAAAACATAGTCCTATGTTATGTTACACGCTTCCTATGTCCTTATGCGCACTATGTTTATTATAGTTGTTTTTTCAATAGAACGCAATACCTAACTCCTTGAAAAATCGGGTCACAGCCTGATCCCACGCAAACTCCATTGTCTTGTCCATTGTAAAGATTTTTCGGGTAATTCCCGTGACAACGACCAGTGCATCTTTTTCATAACGGATCTGCAGATTGAGATCCGGGCGTTCCTCTAAATACTCTGCAAGGACACCGCTGTCCCGCATCATTTTTCCACCCAGGGTATCGCTTGCTTTGAAAGAAATGCGCATAACAGATGGCGTCCTTTCTCCTTTTATATAGGAAAATACAAACGATTTTACTTCGTTCCAATACAGCCAATCACTTTCCACCGCCTCGTCATACCAGTCCGCATTGCGCTTTCCGGATAACGCCATCTTACCAAAAGTGATAATTTCTGCCTGCTCCAGTAAAAATTCATCAAACGCTGTGCGTGCGAGCAGCTGTACCATTGTTTTTTGTATTTCTGAAATATTTAATAAAATCATAAAATCCTGCTTTCTGTACATACTATTGCTACGACAAAATGCTCCGAATGTCTGCTTGCAGCTCTCAAGCCAATATCCGGAGAAATCGTTTTGTCTTCCTATAGATCGCAGTCGGCATGACTGCACTGAACATGCCGGCTGCATATGGATTCTTAATCGGATTCAGTGCAGAAAGAGAGGCAACCCATGAAAAAAGATGCAAAAACCATGAAAGAAGTAGCTGAGTGCTGCACAAAATTCTGTCCTTGTGACGATGGCTGTTCCTGCACAAACTCTTCCAATGATGTTTCCTGCAGAAATTGCACACATTACACTAAAAAAGATGTTTGCGACATCAACCTGTATGCAGAGATCATGAAAAATCATAATTTCTAAATTTCCGACAGCACAGGCCCTATTTGACGGCTCTCCCCTGTTTTTTCACGGGGAGGGCTTATCTTTTTGACATCTCTGACGCCTCATCGCTCACAAACACACAAATGGAGCGAGGCTGCATTTCTACTTTCTGCTGTACCCCAAGCTTTCTGATACGCGGTTTGACATCCTGTTGTACCACTTCCGACATTTCATAAAATTTCTCCTCATAGGTTTCTATCGCCGGATACCATTTTGCACCGCTTGGCAGAGTCGGCAAGTCAAAACTTTTTGCCTCCCAATACATATTGCATGCAATATAAATCGATGCATCTTCTTTTCCGACGGCATCTTTGGCGTACGCTCCACAAAGGAGCATTCCAAGCATACGACTGTAGTTGGAAAAATCCGGCCGCCATGTCTGCAGACCATGTGCTGACAGATCCGGAATGCCGCACGACAAAGTATCGATCAATCGAAGTGCACGCTCTTGATGTAAGACCGGATGTGACTTACGAAAAACGATGAGCTTCTTGACATATTCCCTGATCTGTGCTCCCCGGCAAGTCTCTTTCCAGTTGAGCCAGGTTATGGTGTCATCATGGCAATAGGGATTATTGTTGCCGTTCTGGCTGTTGCCAAATTCATCTCCCGCCAATAACATAGGCGTTCCCTGACTGCAAAATAATAACAAAAATCCATTTCGTATCTGGCGCATACGCTGATCTAATACTGTTTTTTTGCGCGTCTTTCCCTCTACGCCACAGTTCCAGCTATAGTTAAACTCTGTACCGTCGGTGTTCCGTTCTCCGTTAGACTCGTTGTGCTTAATGTCATAGGACACAAGATCCATCATGGTAAATCCATTGACATGCGTCAAAAAGTTGATCACATGTGCTCCTTGTGGCCGTGCATAAAAACGGCGGTAGAACGCTTCCACCTGTCCCTCATCACTTTTGACAAAGCGTCTCGTATCGTTCATAAAACCGTCATTGTATTCTGCCAGTTTGGAATTTTCCGTGTGGATCCCTGCATCTTTTAACATTTGCGGATCCCAATAGGTCGCTATCAGTTTGATACCGGACAGTACCGGGTCAGATGCCAGCGAAACAGCCGGGATCACTTCGGTATTGACACGAAAACCATCTACATGGTAATCCATGACCCAGTGCCGCAGACAATCTAACATCAAGCAGACATTCGTCCCCGGCTGAAAGTAAAAGTCCATGAGCACTTCCATATTTTGAGCATGAAAGTGTTTCACCATTTCTTTCATCTCACGGTCTGCTCTTGCCCGACTGCTGTATGCAGCTTTGGGCGCAAAATAATAAGTATCTTTTGCCCCATAGCCCCAATAATTCAGTTTGTCATCCTGTATTTCTTCAAACTCATATGCCGGAAGCAGCATGACAGCATTCACACCAAGATCTTTGAGATAAGGGATCTTTTGCTGTATTCCATAATAGGTTCCTCTTCCCTCCACACCGGAACTGGAATGTTTGGTAAATCCTCTGACATGAAGCTGATATAAGATCATATCTTCATAAGGCAGATCCGGGTGTTCATCCTTGCCCCAGTCAAAGCTGTCCAGACAGATTTTTCCCCGCAGCGGTTCACTGCCTCTGTGATTCCAGCGATTTCTCCCGGTCACTCCGGACGCATAGGGATCGATCGACTCGACACCATCAATCTCGTATGTATATTCAAATGTGTTGGTCAGCACCTCACTCAGTGAAACGCTTGGCACTGTCCCCTCTTCTTTTTTCCGTGAACCTGCGAATTGTACGATCATGGAATTAACATTTCCAAAACGATGTTCTTTCGTAAATGGAATACGATACGATGCTTTCTTTCTGCCTGTCCGATATAATTTCAGATAACATTCTTTGTTTTCTGGAAGATACATGGAAAACTGCACTCCTTCTGCCACCTTGGAAACGCCCATCGGTAATCCGTTTCCCGGCTTAAACTTGAATTTCTTTTCTGTCATGTATACTTCCTCCAGCCATTCTATTTTCTTTATGTATTATGTGTCATTGCACTCTGCGTCTGTTCCAAACGCACCGTATCTTTGATTATATCTTTTAATGGCTGGTTTGGCAATGGATTGTATGTGTCGGATTAGGTTTTATTAGAATTTTTTTATTTTTCCAAAAAAAGTGCTTGCATTATTCAAAACTCTGGTATATAATAATCAAGTGCTTGAGTGAGCAAGCACAGAAACGGAATATTTTATTTATTATTTCGTGTTACATATGATGGGCTATCGCCAAATGGTAAGGCACTGGACTCTGACT
>JALEPA010000072.1 GCA_022766515.1 Lachnospiraceae bacterium
TTTTTCTTCTTCCTTTTCCTTACTGATATTTCGTACCGTACTAAGCACCATAAGCGGTTTGCCATTTGCATCTTTTTCAAAGATCGTATAGCCCTGCTGCGTCCAGATCCAATCACCCTTTTTCGGCCGGCGCACTTCCATTTCCAAAACTGCGCTAACCATGCGCCCTTCCTTCATCTCCTCTGCAATATGATGAAGCTGCAAACGCCCCTGCTCCGTCAGCAACCCCATCGGCTGCTCTATTCCATGTCTGACACGCTCCGGGAAACCAAAGTCTTCCTGGATCCTTGGGCTATAGGTAGTCATATTTTCCTGAACATGATAAAAGGCATAATATACACCACAATGATCCATTGCCGCTCTCATACCTTCGATATTTTGCTGTAACCGCTGCTCTTTTTGCCGCTGTTCTGTAATGTCCTGCAAGACCAAATAGCAATAGCGCTGTCCGTCCTCTGCATCTTCACAGGAAACTTTTCCCTCGCACCAAATATAATCTGCCGTCTCGTGCTGCTTTAGGCGGATCTGTATCGCCTCTTCACTCTGTCCACACTTCAACGCCGCAGCAAGCCAGCTCTGCAATTTCTTCCTGTCTTCGGGATACACCAGGAATACCTGTGTATCCTCCCATTGTTTACGCGGTGCTACTCCCAGCAAATTGCACATTCTTTGGTTCATCGCCTGCAGACGCAGTGTTTTCTCCTGCAGGCAAAAAATGGCAATGCATTGTGGTAACTGCTCAAAAAGCCCATTCTGCCAGTATTCTGCCAAAACAGCACCCCCCTTCTCCAAATTTATCTAAATGATATGCACCCTTTCCCACTTTCAATGTAATGCACTCAAGCTTTATTATACGGATTTCAGACACAAAAGTCCATTTTCCGACAAAAAAAATAATGTAAATTGCTCTACAAAAAAATAGGAAAGATCCCCTCATACCCAAAGGGGATCTTTCCTTTATATTTTTCACTCTATTTTAGATTCTCTTATTTCTTTACAATTTTAATCTTCGTGCCTTTTAACGCCTTATGCAGCCACTTCCGATCCTTTTTGCTCAGTTTTTTGTTGATAACGATCTTCTTTAATTTTGGACTGATCCTACTTACCTTTTTAATCTTTAGCTTAGTCAGTTTGGCTGGCAGTTTTTTATATTCCGAAAGATCCAATACCTTTGCAGAATAATTTCCCCACAAAGAATAATCGGTCAGCAAATACGCTTTCATCCACTGATAGGCATATTTTTTGTTCTTTACCAATGGCAATATTATTCTATCAACACTAACTTTCTTTTCGATCCAAATAAACTGTAATTTCTTATTTTTACGAAGATCTATCCGCTTGAATGATTTCTTTCGATAGCGTGGCAAATTAAAGGACCTTAACTGTGGGCATCCTTTGACATCCAGCTTGGTCAGGTTCGTGCCATAGAAATAAAAATCTCTCAATGTGGAATTTTTCACTGTTAGTTTTTTCATGTAATTGCTCACTATATAGAGCTGTTTCAATTGCTTACAGTTCTGTACATCTAATGTAGAAATCCTTCCTCCAACTTTCAACACTTTCAAAAAGCTTGCCTGGGACAGATCAAGAGATTTTACTTTATTGCGTAGCACATACAATTCCTTCAAATTTTTTAATGCTGATTGTCCCTTTTGATCCACCAGAGTCAAATTCTGGAGATTGATCATATCACAGATAGATACTCTCTCTAACTTACTCATCATAGAAAGATCCAGGCTCGTAACCGTTTCACTATGATCCCAGGAAGGCATACGCATTGTCCTGATCCAACCATCACCACTGCAGGTTCCAAGCTGTAACCATCGCAAAGTATCTTTATATGGACTAAGATCTATTGTTTTATCTTTGATATTATAATGGGAGATCATAAGATCTTCCAAATGTTGAAATCCATACAACTGTTTCTCTGCATCTGTCACTGCCGCACAATATAACTTACGCACCGCTGGAAACTGTTCCAAAGGAATATTGCTCATTTCTTTTTGAACGCATTGATTCAAAAAACAACTAATTTTCTCTTCATCGTCCATCTGATATAATCTCCTTTCTGAGCAGTTTTCTTCCTCTGGATAGCCTTTTTTCAACAGCTGCCTGTTTTATACTAAGCACATCTGCTATCTCCTTTGCGGTCATTTGATTGACATAATAGAGTAGCAAAACTTCTCCATATTTCTTGGGAATACTACGAAATAACTCCAACATTTCCACTTCTTCATAAGCAATATCTTTTGTCAAAAAAAAGGGAGAATCTTCATATTCATCCATTAACATCTGTACTTTTCCTCGCCGCTTATTGCTTCTGTAAAGGTCGATTGCTGTCCTTTCAACTATTATAACGATATATGCTGCTGTTTTCTGACAATCTATTTCCAAAATTTTATCTAAAAGTCGAATAATTTTTTCCCATGACGCAAAAACAGCATCCTCTGCATCCTCATGATGCTGTAAAATACGGTAGGCAGTTACATACATCAATCGATTATAAGTTTCATATAATTGTTCAATCTTCCTTTTTTCCTCCGGCATATCCGCCATCGTCATTATCATGCACAACATATTGATCCCCATTGTTGCGAACTAAAATCTTTTTCGTCTGTTTCTCATATTTTTATAGTAACAGGAGAACTGCCACCGACAACAGTTCTCCTCTTAGATGTTTTTCTTAATATACCAATTAAATTCTGTTATGATCCTATTCCATCCGATGGATTACAGTCTCTTCAACAGTTCTTCTCTCTGTGCCTCAAATCCTGGTTTTCCAAGCAATGCGAACATATTTTTCTTATAGCTCTCTACACCCGGCTGGTTGAAAGGATTTACACCAAGGATGTATCCGCTCAGTCCGCATGCAAACTCGAAGAAATAGAACAACTGACCAAGGTAATACTCATTCTGAGCAGGTACTTTGACAGTCAGGTTTGGAACGCCGCCATCAATATGTGCCAACTGTGTTCCCTTCATAGCACTCTTGTTGATGAAATCCAATGTTTTTCCTGTCAGGTAATTTAATCCGTCCAGATCTACAGGCTCTTCCTCGATCGTCAGATCCAAAGTAGGATTTTCAAGTTCCATAACCGTCTCAAACATCACACGGCTACCATCCTGGATAAACTGTCCCATAGAATGTAAATCTGTTGTCAAATCTACAGATGCAGGGAAGATACCCTTCTGGTCTTTTCCTTCACTCTCTCCGTAAAGCTGTTTCCACCATTCTGCAACATAATGGAATGCCGGCTCATAATTGCAAAGGATCTCTACCGCTTTGCCCTTACGATGAAGAATGTTACGAACTGCTGCATATTTCATAGAATCGTTGTCTGCAAAATCTTTGTCCAGGCATGTCTCACGCATTGCTGCAGCGCCTTCCATCAACTTCGCAATATCTGCACCACTTACAGCGATTGGAAGCAGACCAACAGCTGTCAATACAGAGAAACGACCTCCGACATCATCCGGTACTACGAAACTCTCATAACCTTCTTCTGTTGCAAGGTTCTTCAATGCTCCCTTTGCCTTATCTGTTGTAGCATAAATTCTCTTAGCAGCCTCTTCTTTGCCATATTTGTTCTCAAGCATTTTCTTGAAAATACGGAATGCTACGGCTGGCTCTGTCGTTGTTCCGGACTTACTAATGATATTTACAGAGAAATCTCTGTCACCGATCACATCAATAAGCTGAGACAGATAAGTTCCGCTCAGGTTGTTACCGCAATAGTAAATCTCCGGTGTCTTGCGGATCTCTTTAGATACGCTATTGTAAAATCCATGTCTCAAAAATTCAATTGCAGCTCTGGCTCCCAAATAAGAACCACCGATACCGATCACTAAGAGCACCTCAGAATCGGACTGAATCTTCTCTGCTGCTTTCTGAATACGAGCAAATTCTTCTTTGTCATAATCGATTGGAAGGTCGATCCATCCCAGGAAATCGTTTCCTGCACCTTCTCTGCTTAATAATAATTCTTTTGCGTCATTTGTAATTTTCTCCATAGACTTCATTTCGTCCTGAGAAATCACTCCTTCTGTCAAGGAATAATCAAATGTAACCTTATTTGCCATGATTTGCTTTCCTCCTGTTTGTTGTTCTGTTATCCTATTCCGACTATTTATTCTAATCAATTCCGTACAGGAAATCAAGGGTTTTGCTCTTTTTACCCACGATCCGGTTCCAAATTTCCAAATTTGGTGAGATTTGCCAGCCATGCCAGCTTCACCGACCCAGTAGGACCGCTTCGCTGTTTTGCGATAATGACCTCTGCAACACCTTTTTCCTCGGAATCGGGATTGTAATATTCATCCCTGTACAAAAACATTACCATATCGGCATCCTGCTCGATCGCTCCCGACTCACGCAGATCAGAGAGCATCGGCTTTTTATCCGGTCTCTGCTCTACCGCACGCGAAAGCTGCGACAAAGCGATCACCGGTACATTTAACTCTCTCGCCATGACTTTCAGCGAACGGGAGATTTCCGAAATCTCCTGCTGTCGGTTGTCACTGCGCCGTTTTCCGGAACCGGACATCAGCTGCAAATAGTCGATGATGACCAGATCCAATCCCTGCTCGATCTTCAGTTTACGGCATTTCGAGCGAAGCTCCGTCGCTGTAATACCGGATGTATCATCTATGACCAGATTGGAATTACCAAGTCGTCGCACACTGCCTACCAGCTTATCCCAGTCCTCATCCTCCAAATTACCGGTACGGATCTTCTGAGAATCCACTCGTGAGTTCATAGACAACATACGCTTGACCAGCTGTTCCTTACTCATCTCCAAGCTGAACATTGCGATCGTGCTTTTACTGTGCAGTGCAATGTACTCTGCAAGGTTCAACACAAATGCCGTCTTACCCATCGCCGGTCTTGCCGCGATCAAAATAAGATCTGACTTTTGCAAACCTGCCGTCTTATAATCCAGGTCACGAAATCCGGTTTCCAATCCGGTGATGTGTCCTATTTGCTTGGCAGCCTGCTCAATGCTGTCCAAAGTACGAAGTACGACATCGCGGATCGGTTCAAATTCACTGCCGTTATTTTGCTGCATGACCTGAAATACACTTTTTTCTGTGTCATCCAAAATATCTTCTAACGGCTCTTTATCCATATAACAAGTGCTGGCTATGCGCTCTGTCGTCTGGATCAATCGTCTTAGCACTGCCTTTTCATGCACGATCTCTGCATAATATTTGACATTCGCCGATGTCGGTACACTATTTAACAATCCCGCAAGGTATTCTACACTTGCCAGTTCCGGTGGTGCCTCTACCTCTCGCAGCTTATTTTGCAAAGTGATCAGATCCGTTCCGATCCCGCTGCGGTACAGATCCACCAATGCATCAAATAAAATGCTGAACTGTCCCTGATAGAAGTCGCCTGACACCAGGATCTCAGAGCTGGTGAGAATCGCATCACGGTCCATGATCATAGAACCGATAACCGCCCTCTCTGCCTCCACATTATGTGGGGGGATTCTCTTTATAATCGCCTCTTCCATCGTTACCTCATTTCCTCTTATGACTGTGATCCGCTCACTCCGGTCTATGCCTGTCATTTTCGATCACATTCATTGGCTGTTCTATGCTTCTTTCACGATGACTTTGATCTCTCCCGTCACCTGAGGATGCAGTTTGACCGGAAGCTGGAAGATTCCCGGACTCTTGATCGGCTCCGGAAGCACCATTTTCTTCTTGTCCAGATCATAACCAAGCTGCTCCTTCGCTGCTTTCGCTAACTCCTTTGTAGAAACGGAGCCGAAGCTTCGTCCACCGGATCCTGTCTTGATCGATACCGTAATGGACTTTTCCTTCATCTCTTCCGCAAATGCTTTTGCCTCATCCAAACGCTCTTTTGCCAGCTTTTCCTCATGCTGTTTCTGCAGTTTGAGATCATTTTTATTTTTAGCGGTTGCTTCGACACCCAGATTTTTCTTTAACAGCAAATTTCTGGCATATCCTTCACTTACCTTGACCAAATCTCCTTTTTTTCCAAGGGATTTCACATCTTCTAATAAAATTACTTCCATTTTGTAACCCTTCCTTTCTACGATCAGTCAGCATCTCCGTCTGCGATCATTTCATCGATCAATTGACGGATCTGCTCTTTGACACCGTCCACATCCAATCCCGGCACCTGCGCACCAGCCATGTTGATATGACCGCCGCCATGAAATTTTTCCATCATGACCTGCACATTCAGCTCATCGATCGAACGGGCACTAATGTACACTTTTCCATTGTACTTTGTCAGCACAAAGGATGCTTTTACTTTATCAATATCCAATAAGGAATTGGCTATTTTCGCTCCTAACACTGTTGGAGACTCCACATCTCTTGAACTGCACTCTGCGATCGCATAATGATCCAGATACAGTTCCGTATCTTGGATGGCAGCCGCCCGAATTTTATACTCGTTAATGTCCTCGCGGAACATTTTACGGATACGGACGGAATCCACACCGTTTCGTTTGAGATATGCCATCGCCTCAAAGGTGCGTACACCTGTCTTATCGGTAAAGTAGTTGGTATCGATCATAATACCGGAGTACATCGCCTCTGCCTCGGCAGCACGCAGTTTCACACCACCGCCAATGTATTGACAGATCTCCGCCACCATCTCACTTGCTGAGGATGCATATGGTTCAATATAAAACAGCACAGCCTTTGCAATGGCATCTCCTGCCTGTCTGTGATGATCGATCACTACGACACTTTGCGCCATGTCGATCAATTCCGGACATTCCGTATGTTCTCCCTTATTGACATCCACGATGACTAACAGGGTGCTCTCATCCATCAACTCTTTGGCTTCCTCACCGTCGATCAGCATATCGGACTCGTAATCTCCTGTATAGAACCGTTCCTTGATCGGCTTCACGGAAGCATTTACTTCATCCACCACAATATGTGCTTTGCGGTTCAAAGCAGTCGCGATCCGATAAATTCCGACAGATGCGCCAAAGGAATCGGCGTCTCCGATCGAATGACCCATAACGATCACTCGCTCTTTGCCTTCGATCAATTCGCGCAGCGCATGAGCCTTGACTCTCGCCTTCACACGAGTATTTCGCTCGATCTGCACACGCTTTCCTCCAAAGAACTGCTCCTGATCTCCACTTTTAATTACTGCCTGATCACCGCCTCGTCCGAGTGCCAGATCGATCGCTGCACGCGCCCAATCATAACGCTCATCATACGAACCTTTACCTACACCGATACCGATGGAGATCGTGGCAGTCTGTTCGTTACCGATGTTGATATTACGAATGTCTTCGAGGATCGCAAAACGATTGTCGATCAATCCTTGTAAATAGCTTTGCTTAAAGACAAATAAAAATTTATCTTTTTCCATTTTTTTGCTGATCGCATCAATGCTCTGCATGGTCTTATTGATCTTTCGATCGATCAATGCGGTCATCAACGACTGACGAACTTCGTCAATGCTGTCTATCATTTCATCATAATTGTCAATGTACAATAAGCCAACGATCAGATTTTCGGCTTCTCGCTTTTCTTCCGCCTCGATCATCTCTGTCTCGTCATACAAAAACAGTGTGATAAGTTTCTTCGTCTCTACCAGTTGATCCATTGGCATCAGCTGTTCATCCTGAACAAAACCATCATCTGAAACAAGCGATAATACTGCTCTGTAATACTGATCCTGACACCGTACATGTACGATCTTTTCTTCCCCATCCAAAGGAAGTCTGGTCTCCGTAATCTCCGGAAATACATTTGCTATATTGCGTCTTGCCGCCTTTTTGTTGACTGCCACTGCTACAAACTGGTCATTCCCCCACAAGAGCTGACCTTCCTCGTTCAAGATAGCGAATGGGACAGTCAATTCTTTCATAACCTGCATCTGCATCTGACCATAGGTACTGGCAAAATGTATCAGATCTCTTCGGATCTTACGATGCCCGGTATACCGCAACACAACGGCAAAAAGGAAAAATACAATGACATAGCAAGTACCGATCAATCCTGACTTGCGATCTGCCGCAAACAGCTGCATGACCATCATCAACAGTAATACCGTCAACCAGATTGGCCAATTCAAGTACAACCGCAGCCTTCCCTTTAATTTTAGTCCCTTCTTCATCATTTCCTCTCATTCCGCTGTCCGCCTCTCACAGACAACTTCTTTTACGATTCCTTAACTTGTAAAGTATACCATTATATAGGAAGTCCCGTCAAATATTCCGTGTTTTTTGTCTTATAGGAAACAAGAAGTTTTATATAAAGTAAAAAATAGCAAAGCCAAAGCCTTGCTATTTTTATCAGATATTCTAACTATTTATTTGTAGGTATCCAGGAAATGATGTTTGACACCATCCTTCTTATAGCCTATCAGCATGTCCAAATTTACATTTTTGGTGCTATTAAAAATATTCGTCTCTATGATGTCGCTGGTCGCCCGAAATTGACGGATCAGACCTTTCATCTCATCCCTTTTGGACTTCTTCTCGCCACCACAGGAAGAACACATCTCTGTAAAACGGCAGGCGCACTGAATGAAGTGCAGATCGTTATAATCTCTCCACGCCTTAATGTCCTCTTCTTTGACCAGATACATTGGGCGGATCAGTTCCATGCCCTCAAAATTCTGGCTGTGCAGTTTTGGCAGCATCGTCTCAAATTTACCGCTGTACAACATTCCCATGAGCGTTGTCTCGATCACATCATCAAAATGATGTCCCAATGCGATCTTATTGCATCCCAGCTGCTTTGCCTGATTGTACAGATAACCTCGTCTCATTCTGGCACACAGATAGCAGGGATTTTCCTCAATCGTTGCTACCACATCAAAGATTTCGGTGTTAAACACGGTGAGCGGTATTCCCAGGATCTTGGCGTTATTCTGAATGATCTGCCAATTTTCCTCGTTATACCCCGGATTCATCACCAAAAAAGTCAACTCAAAATTATTTTTTCCATGCCGTTTTAGTTCCTGCAGCAATTTCGCCATCAGCATCGAATCTTTTCCACCGGAAATACACACGGCAATGTGATCCCCGTCCTGGATCAAGTCATACTCGTTGATCCCTTTGGTAAATTTTCTCCAAATAGGTTTGCGAAATTTCTTGATGATACTTCTCTCGATGTCTTTCTGCCGCTCCAGCATGGCATCTTCTTCCGCCACTACCTGTTGCAGAGACATTCGCAGGAAAGAACGGTAACCGCCCTCAACATTGACACTGTCAATGCCTTTCTGCTCCAAAAAGTCGACTACTTCCGCACTTTTTTCCCCTGTGTGGCACAAAATATATCGCGTCCCGGTACACTGCTCAATCGTGTCCAAATGCGCTTCCTCTTCCATCAGCGCATCTCCCTCGACCCAAACGGCACCCGGAATCGTTCCTCTTGTATAATCTGCTTCACTACGCACATCGAAAATATGTCTTTCTTCCTGTGGTATCTGAAGCAATTCCTGTATCGTAATTGACTGCATTGCATCCTCCAAGATCAGTTTTTTGATCAATATCACTTCGGCGGACATTTTTCTATCTCACGAAAAACGCCTGTCTCTAAATG
>JALEPA010000073.1 GCA_022766515.1 Lachnospiraceae bacterium
TCGGCAGCAGCACCAACCGCCGGACTGCATTTTACGACAGAGCTGTTGCAGAAGATACAGGATATGGGTGTGCAGATTGCCAGGGTGACATTGCATGTCGGACTGGGTACTTTCCGTCCGGTCAAAGTCGATGATGTCGAGAAGCATCATATGCATACAGAGTTTTACCATGTGTCGGAAGAGGCGGCATCCTTGATCAACCGCACCAAAGAGCAGGGAGGCAGAGTGATCTGTGTCGGCACGACAAGCTGTCGCACCATTGAGTCTGCAGCTGATGAGCAGGGCGTAGTGCATGCCGGAGAGGGAGATACAAGTATCTTTATCTATCCGGGATATCAGTTCAAGGCTTTGGACTGCCTGATCACGAACTTCCATTTGCCGGAATCAACATTGCTTATGTTAGTCTCTGCGCTCGCCGGGAAAGAGCATATTATGGCTGCTTACGAGGAGGCAGTGCGCGAGAAATATCGTTTCTTTTCCTTTGGAGATGCGATGTTTATTCATTGATCGGGGGGAACTTGATACTTTATTTAACGAACAAAAATAGTATCGACAAGAACGGTCAGACAGTGGTAAACTGTAGAGAAAAGGGGAGGCATGGGAAAATGCCGCCTGCTCACATTTGGAAAAAGGGGGTTATACTGTTCTATGAAAAAGATGTTGTTTGTCTACAATCCTATGGCAGGAAAAGAACAGATTAAAGATAAGCTGTCTGATATTATTCAAGAGTTTTGTAAGGCAGACTTTGAGGTTACCGTATTTGCCACAAGGGGACCGGAAGATGCGACCAGACTGGTTGTGGAAAAGGGAATGGAGTACGATTATATTGCCTGTTCCGGTGGAGACGGCACGATGAATGAGATGGTTACGGGATTGATGCAGTTATCGGAAGCTCCGGTGTGCGGATATATTCCTGCAGGAACGGTCAATGACTTTGCAACGACTCTGAAGATACCAAAGATTATGAAGAAAGCAGCCAGATTGATCACGACAGGCGAGGTATTTCATTGTGACATCGGGCAGTTTAATGATAGATATTTTACCTATGTGGCAGGTTTTGGAGCTTTTACGGAAGTATCGTACCAGACGCCACAGGATCTGAAAAATATGTTAGGCAAAACGGCATATTTTGTAGAAGCGTTGAAACATGTGGCAGAGATCAAGGCGCATCGTATGAAGATCGAATACGATGGCGGTGTGATCGAGGATGAATTCTTGCTCGGCTTGATCAGCAATTCGGAATCTGTTGCCGGATACAAGGCATATGCCAATCGCGACATCAAAATGGACGATGGATTGTTCGAGGCGTTGTTTATTCGCAAATTAAAGAATCCGATCGAACTGCAGTTGGTGATCAATGCGCTTCTGACCAAAAAGCTGGACTGCGACCAGATTGTCAGCATCAGTTCTAATCATTTTCACATCGTGAGCGATGATGACATTCGCTGGACTTTGGATGGAGAAGATGGCGGTGCATTGGATGAGGTCGATATGATCAATCACAAGAGAGCATTACCGATCATTTGCGATAAGAGAGCCTTGCGTAGGATCTCATCGCAGTAACTATTGGTCAAACACAGCCTTTATACTGCAAAGTTACATAATGGCAGGCACAGAGTATTTAATTTGCGGTAAGACGAGGAAATTTATGAAATATTATTTTGCCCCGTTAGAGGGGATTACAGGATATTTATATCGAGAAATCCATCACAAACATTATCCGGGACTGGATCGCTATTATGCACCGTTTGTGGTGACGAGAGATGGCGGCATCATGAAGAAGAAGGAGTTGCGTGATATTTTACCGGAAAACAATCCGGGCATCACGCTGATCCCACAGATTCTTACCAATGATGCCGATAATTTTCTGCGTGCATCGGAAAGTATGTATGCTTTGGGGTATGACCAGGTCAATCTCAACCTGGGATGCCCTTCCGGTACGGTGACGGGAAAAGGGCGTGGATCGGGCTTTTTGAAATGGGAAAACAGGCACAAGCTGGAAACCTTTTTGGAAAAGATTTTTCGGGAGACGGAAGGAAAAATCTCTATCAAAACGAGGATTGGCTGGGATGATCCGGAGGAGTTTACCAAGATATTGGAGTTGTATCGACAGTTTCCGATCTGCGAACTGATCATTCATCCAAGGACCCGTACCGAGATGTATCAACCGGGTGTGCATAGGGAATGTTTTGATGAAGCCTATGAGCAGATGGATTGTCCACTGTGTTACAACGGGGATCTTGCCACAAGCCAAGATGTGGCGCAGATAGAGGAGCGTTATCCGGATCTTCCTGCGGTGATGATCGGCAGAGGATTGTTGTCGGATCCTGCAATGGTCGCGCGGATGCAGGGCAGAGATTGCTCCAAAGATCGATTGTGGGACTTTTATCAGGATATTTTTCATGCGTACCGGCAGGAATTGTCGGGGGATACGCATTTGCTGCAAAAGATGAAGGAACTGTGGATCTTTATGGCACCACAGTTTTGTGAATATGAGAAGTATTTAAAAAAGATCAAAAAAAGTCATAAACTGGCAGAGTATGAGGTGGTCGTTGCACAGTTGTTTGAGCAGCCTTTGATCACAGAGTGAGTTTGTGGCGGAAAGGGAGGTTGGCATGGAAAAATATAAGAGAATTTTTGTGATCGTTTTGGATTCACTGGGCGTGGGACAGATGCCGGACGCTGAGCAGTACGGGGATGTCAATGTGGATACTTTGGGACACATTGCGGAAAAAATGCAGCTGCATATTCCCAACCTGCAGAAGATGGGATTGGCAAATATCCGTCCGGTACACGGGGTATCTCCTGTCGCACGGCCGATGGCAAAAGTTACAAAGCTTCGTGAGAAAAGTTGTGGCAAGGATACGATGACCGGTCATTGGGAAATGATGGGACTGTATGTGACGAAACCGTTCCAGACATTTACGGATACCGGATTTCCACCGGAATTGATCGCGGAACTTGAGAAACGAACCGGGCGTAAGATCATCGGTAACAAAAGCTGTAGTGGAACGGTAATCTTAGATGAACTTGGCGAGGAAGAGATCAATGAAGGACATTTGATCGTATATACATCTGCGGATTCCGTACTGCAGATCTGTGGCAACGAAGAGACGATGGGACTTGATACCTTGTACCATTATTGCGAGATCGCCAGAGAGTTGACAATGCGAGATGAATGGAAGGTGGGACGCGTCATTGCCAGACCGTATGTTGGAAAAAAACGCGGAGAATTTGTGCGGACTTCCAATCGTCATGATTACGCGTTGAAACCTTTTGGAAGAACGGTTTTGAATGTGTTAAAGGATGAAGGGTTGGATGTGATCTCTGTGGGAAAGATCTATGATATTTTCGATGGAGAGGGATTGACAGAATCCAATAAATCCAAGAGTTCGGTACACGGTATGGAGCAGACGATTGATATTGCAAAACGGGATTTTCATGGACTGTGTTTTACAAATTTGGTCGATTTTGATGCATTGTGGGGACACCGTCGCAATCCGATCGGTTATGGGGAAGAGATCGAGCGGTTTGATAAAAAACTGGGAGAATTGCTGGGCGTCTTAAGAGAGGAAGACCTTGTTATTTTGACAGCAGATCACGGTAACGATCCAACTTATACCGGAACAGATCATACGCGCGAAAAAGTACCGTTTATTGCTTACTCCCCATCCATGAAACAGGGGGGCGCGTTGGAGGAGCAGGAGACTTTTGCGGTGATCGGTGCAACGATCGCAGACAATTTTGGAGCCGAAATGCCGGAAGGAACGATCGGCAATACGATCTTGGAGAAATTATAAAAATAGAGGAGAAAAAGAATGAATAAGAATACATTTGCAGTGACACCGCCAATGGGATGGAACAGCTATGATTACTATGACACCAGTGTAAATGAGGAGCAGGTCAAGGCGAATGCCGACTACATGGCGAAGTATCTTAAGCCATACGGATGGGAATATGTTGTTGTGGATATTGAATGGTACAGTATGGACGCCGGAAGTCAGCGTGACCGTTATCAGTATATTCCGTTTTGGGATGTGGCAATGGATGAATATTCCAGACTGCAGCCTTGTGAACAGCGATTCCCATCGGCAGCAGGAGGAAAAGGATTTGCACCGCTAGCAGAGTATGTCCATAATTTGGGACTGAAGTTTGGTATTCATATTATGCGAGGCATACCGCGTAACGCTGCCCATGCCCATACGAAAATTTTACATTCTACACATACTGCGAATGAGATCGCTCAGCCTAATAATATCTGTGACTGGAATCCGGATATGTATGGCATTGATCCGAAAGCGGAAGGGGCACAGGAGTATTATGATTCGCTGATGGAGCTGTACGCACAGTGGGGCGTTGATTTTGTGAAATGCGATGATATTTGTCGTATGGATATGCCGACCGCCAAGGAGGAGATCCGTATGTTATCCGAGGCGATCCAAAAGTGTGGCAGAGAGATTGTATTGAGCCTGTCACCGGGACCTGCAAAGATTGAGGAGGCATGGTATTACGAGACACACGCAAATATGTGGCGCATTACGGATGATTTCTGGGATGACTGGCGTTTGTTATTGCCAATGTTTGCACGGTGTGAATTATGGCAGAGTCATGTAAAGAGTGGCTGCTATCCGGATTGTGATATGCTTCCGGTTGGAAAGCTTGGTAAGGGTTTTGCGGATGAGAGAACGACAGGTTTCACGAAAGAAGAGCAGATCACGATGATGACGCTTTGGAGTATATTCCGTTCTCCGATGATGATCGGAGCAGATCTTCCACAATTGGATGATTGGACAAAATCATTACTGACCAACGAAGAGGTACTGCGTCTGTTGAAATATTCCGAAGGAGCAAGACAGATGATGCGCAATGACAAGCAGGTCGTTTGGTGCACGAGGGATACACAGGATCCGGTAGATTATATTGCCGTATTTAATTTGCAGGATACGGAGGAAACTATTTCACTGCCTTGGCAGCAGATAGAGCAGTATGGTGTTCATGCAGGTGAGGCAAAGGAACTGTGGACCGGTGAGACAACGGATCTGAAAGGACAGGATGCGGTCAATGTCGCAGCACATGGAGCTAAACTGTATCGTGTGACAAGAGCCTAACGACAAGTATTTTGCAAGAAATTCCTATCATAGTGATATGGTGTGAACAGGAACAAAAACCCGAATTTCGCATATAGTATTAAGAATTATTTTGGCAATGCAGGCTGTAGCATTTCCGGAATGGAGAATCAGATATGTGTGGAATTGCGGGTTTTTTTGATGCCAATGCAGATTTTACCGCCAATCGGGAAAAATTTGAACACATATTACAAAAGATGCAGCAGAGCATTTTGCATAGAGGACCGGATGAGAGAGGCATTTATTTGGGTAAACGGGCGGGGCTTGCGCATACCAGATTGTCGATCATTGATCTGAAAGATGGCAGGCAGCCGATGGGACGAAGAAGAGGAAGTTATTCCTATCAGATCGTCTACAATGGGGAAATTTATAACGCTGCAGCGTTACGAAAAAAGCTGCAAAATAAGGGATGGCGTTTTCAGACCACTTCGGACACCGAAGTCGTACTATTATCTTTTTTGGAATATGGGCCGGAGTTTGTAATACAGTTAGAAGGCATTTTTGCCTTTGCGATATTAGATGAAAGGCATGAGACTCTGTACTTATATCGGGACAGCTTTGGCGTAAAACCATTGTTTTATACACAAAAAGAGGGAATGGTATTGTTTGGATCAGAACCCAAAGCGATCCTGGCATATCCCGGCATGAAAGCAAAGATGGATACCAAAGGTCTTTGTGAATTGTTAGGCATGGGACCGGCGCGCATACCGGGTTCAGGATTATATCAAAATTTTTACGAGGTGCAGCCCGGCTGTTATCTGACGATCAATCGCTATGGGATTCAAAACAGAACATACTGGAGATTGTCCGGTCACCCACACGAGGACGATTACGACACAACGATCGCTAAGACAAGAAAGATGTTGGTCGGAGCAGTTACCAGACAAATGGTATCTGATGTGCCAATCTGCACTTTTTTATCCGGGGGCGTTGATTCCAGTGTTGTTTCAGCAATCTGTGCGGCAAAATTGAAGGAACAGGGGGAACGGCTGACTACCTATTCGTTTGATTTTACCGGGAATCAAAAATACTTTAAGGCAAACGCTTTTCAGCCGTCACAGGATCGTCCGTTCGTTGACAAAATGGTGCAGGCGTTGGATTCGGATCATCATTACCTCGAATGTGATTATCAGACGCAGGCAGATCTGCTATACGATTCGGTCGATGCGCATGATATGCCTTGTATGGCAGATGTGGATTCCTCTCTGCTTTATTTTTGCAAGCTGGTAGGGGAGAGGCATAAGGTGGTGTTGACCGGAGAATGTGCGGACGAAGTGTTTGGGGGTTACCCTTGGTTTCACAAAGAAGAATTTTTACAGGGTGGAACCTTCCCTTGGACACCGGATCTCACACCCAGACAGACCTTGCTTTTGGAGGATGTGCGACAGTCCCTGCCGATGGCAGACTTTGTCAAAGAGGCATACGAGCGGTCTGTAAGGGAAGTGACCATCCTGCCGGGAGAGGATGAGATCGAGACAAACAGAAGACAGATCGGCTACTTGAATATTCGCTATTTTATGCAAACGCTGTTAAATCGCATGGATCGAACGAGTATGTATTCCGGTTTGGAGGCGAGAGTACCGTTTGCCGACAGGGATCTGGTGGATTATATTTTCAATGTGCCTTGGGAGATGAAGGCAAAAGACGGCGTCGTAAAAAATGTGCTTCGTCAGGCGTCCAGGGGATTGCTGCCGGATGAAATATTATTCCGTCGCAAAAGTCCGTATCCTAAAAGTTATGATCCCTTTTACGAACAGCTCCTTGGAAAAAGGCTGCTGCAGGAAATGGAAGATTCTCATACACCGATTCTTCGGTTGGTGGATAGAGAAAAGGTGCGTGCCTTTATTGACAGCCCGAAAGATTATGGAAAGCCTTGGTATGGGCAGTTGATGGCAGGCCCACAGATGTTAGCCTATCTGTTGCAGATCAATTACTGGATGAAGAAATATTCGGTAGAACTTGTCTAGGAAACTACTCCTTGTGTAGAGTTCGTCGCCAAGAATTGCTGAAGCAATTTTTGTGGAACAAAATATAGATTTTGCGCTTTCACAAAGGCGGTTTTTGAAAGAAATTTGGTAATCTTATTATAGCTGATTAATAATTGTAGGCAAATTTCTTCCTTTCATGATAACAGTACGATGTTCCGTGTGGCAAAGTGAAATCTGCTTTGCCATAAGGAACATCAAGTTATCAGAAGAATTATGTAAAGTAATGGTCGCAGATGGGACAGGCCGGGGGCTGGATCGATAGAGGAATCAAGAATGCGGAGGTGGTGTAAATGAAAAAGAAATGGTGTTGGGCGGCACTTGTTTTGAGCATTGGGGTGGGAACTATTTTGTGGATGAGTACGATGAAAAGCGAGGAAAGAGAGCGCGTAGGTTCGTCAGAAACAGCGCAAGAAGTAGTTCTTGAGGGGCAGGCAGGAGAAATGAAAAAGATCGATCTTGGGAGTACAATGCGGCCGGAAGATGTGGCAGCAGAGTATCAGAGCATTGTAAAGTCGATCGAGGCATATGCCGGGGAGGCGATGCGAAGCGAACGGGATAGCTTTGTTGAACTGTTATTGGACGAGGATTATGCAGATTGCAGGATTTCTGTGGATGAGGTGACAACGGGGACGCCGTTCTTTTATTTTACCCCTGACAAAGAGACACAAAACACAGCTGTTCATTATCCGCTTTATGTGGGACAGGAATTGATCGGGATCATGAATATGATCTATGCAAATGAGGTTTGGCAGTGCTCTGTCGAGGGGAAAACGGAGCAGGAGCAGATGCTCGAGAAAATGCAGTACGGTAAGCAGCCCATTATATTTTATGTATGTGGACAAGGAGAGTGTGGCGATGTTGTAATGGCAGAGGCGAAAGATCAAACATGGAACTACATTGAGGGGCAGGGGGAGGTGGCAACCTCCGATCGACAACAACAATTTCAGCAGTATTCGTATGAGGAAAAAGTGTCTTATATTGCCCATAACGGATGATTATGAAGATATTATTAAGATTGCCCCGAAACGATTGACAGTGTGGGATATCGGGGACTAATATGATTCATATAAAGTAAGAGGAAGAGGGGGAATTCTTATGAAGAGGGGATATGTAAAAATTGGCTTGCTGGCATTTGCGTTTGGGTGCCTGGTTATGAGCGCGAAAGTGGATGCGAGGGCAGAAGAGCCGGATTATTCTAAGGTGTCGTATGCAACACCGGCAAAAGAGGAGAGTGATTGGGTTACAGAGGGGATTTATTCATATTGTCTGATCCGCAATAAGAAGGCGGTGAAGCTGCGGATCAGTGACACAAATGATGTTGTGAAAGAGGAAAAGGGTGTGATACCAACAAAGATCAAGGGACTGCCGGTAAAGGAGGTTGATCATGTATCGGTAAAAAGTTGGAAAACACTGGTCATTCCTGCAGGAATTGAAGTGATTGGAGAAACAACTTTTTATAATGAAAATTTGCAGTCTGTGCAGATTGGAAAAGATGTGCAATATATAGGAGAGGCTGCTTTTTCATCAAACAAAAATTTACAGACCGTTACCGGAGGTGAGGGCGTGCGCTTTGTAGGAAATCAAGCGTTTTCGTATTGCCGTTCCTTGTCTCAAATGCCGCAGTTTATGCGAAAAAACAAAAAATGTATTTATGGTAGCGAAATCTTTCGCGGTGACCGTTCACTTCGCAATATTACGGTATCTAAAAATATGCGTATACCAATGCGGCTTTTCAGGGATGTAAAGGACTGCGTTATGTTCGTGTGAATGGAACAGGGTATCAGGTTAATCGCAAAATGTGGAAATCCAAAAGCAAGGCAGATGTGAATCGTGCGATGTTTAAGAACTGTTCTAAGCTGCAAAAAGTGGTGTTGAGTAATAAGATCACACGGTTAAATGACGCAATGTTTGCAAACTGTACCAGTCTGCAAAAGATCAATATTCCAAAGAACTGCAGCTATATTGGAAAACGAACTTTCAAGAATTGCAGTAAATTAAAGAAGGTGACATTGAGTAACAAGATCACAAAATTGAACAGCGAAGTATTTGCTGACTGCAGCGCATTACAAAAGGTCAATATCCCAAAGAAATGTACCAATATCGGACCGTTGGCGTTTGCATATTGCGAGAATCTCAAAACACTGGTGATCCCAAGTTCGGTAAAGAAGATCAGTCGCTGGGCATTTACCGGATGTAAAAATCTGACGATCATTTGCGAAAAGGGAAGCTATGCGGAGCGGTATGCGAAAAAGAACGAGGTGAAGTATCGTTATTACAAGTAGAGGTAAGGTGCAAAATGAACGCATTGACAAAAACTATTGTATTAGGGGCATTAGCAATATGCATTTCACTAAATGGCAGGGAGGCTTTTGCCGAGACGACTGTAGATCAAGCGGTGCAGATCGTTGAAACGCCGAAGGTCACGCAAAAACCTTTAGAACAGAAGGATGATAAGGGCGTGAAGAAGTACTATGTCAGTGGTGAGTATCAATATTCATACATAGGACCAGGTAAAGGAATCCGCTTGGAGGGATTTCGTGATGGCTCGTATTTGGAGCAAGCGAAAGAAATTGCCTTACCGTCAGAACTGGATGGATATCCGGTTCGGCGGATTGCGAACAATGTGTTTGCGATGAACTCTTATGTAGAAAGATTAGTTATTCCTGACAGCATTGAGGTGATTGGTGACAAGTCTTTTATGATGTGTCGCGCTTTGAAAAGTGTGCATATTGGGAAAAATGTGCGAAAGATCCAGAACGATGCTTTTTACATGTGCGATCAATTGGAAAAGGTAACAGGTGGGGAATCGGTACAGATCATAGAGATGCGAGTGTTTCAGTATTGTAAAAAACTGCACAGTGAACCGTTTATGGGAACAAAGCACAAGATCAACATGGGTGACAGTGCCTATAGTAACACGGCAATGAAGAAGATTCGTCTTAGTAAGCGGATTGTGTTGGCTTGTTCTTTGTTTCGTGGTTGTAAACAGCTGTGCTCTGCGGACTTATCTCAAGTAAGTGATATGGAATATACCGAGTATTTGTTTAGGGACTGCGTTTCTTTGAAGAAGGTAAAGCTTAGTAACAAGTGCCGATATATCGACAAAGGGATGTTTTATAATTGTCGTAGGTTGACTACGGTGAATATTCCCAATAGGGTGAAGTGGATCGAGGCAAAGGCTTTCAAAAATTGTAAGAAGCTCAAAAAGCTTAGGATTCCCGGATCAGTCAAGTCTATTGCAAAAAATGCTTTTGATGGGTGCAAGAATTTGACATTGTATGTAAAAAAGGGAAGCTATGCGGAGCGGTATGCGAAAAAGAACGA
>JALEPA010000084.1 GCA_022766515.1 Lachnospiraceae bacterium
GTCTGTGTCATTTTCAATTTCTTTTCCTGTTTTCTGTTACTTCCATAAAGATTTTTCTTGACATATTTCCCAACCTAATTTATAGTATATTTATTCTTTCATATGTGCATTTGTAAGTTTTCTATTTGTTTCATTCTACATTGCTTGCTTTTTTGAGCAAACACATCTATACTATCAGAAAGGAGTCGAATGACGCATGATAATAAACAAAAGCTCCAATGGCATCCAGCCTTTTGTGCTGCTATGGAGCTGGAATTTCAAAGTGATGCCGGTGCTTTGAAATTTTTGAAAGAGTATCCTTTGAGCCGCAAACCCCTACAAATTGACCTTATCGTAGTCAAACAGAAGGGGCATGTCATGAACAATAACATCGGTGCGTTGTTTCAAGAATACAATATTTTTGAATATAAATCCGAAGACACACCGCTCAATGTAGATACCTATTTTAAAACTCTTTCCTATGCTTTCTTGTATAAAAGCGCAGGAGACACCGTGGATGAGATCCCTATACGATCCATCACGATTTCCATTGTTCGTGTCCGCAAACCCGTGAAGTTGTTCCATTGGTTTGCACAGAACGGATATAAGATTGAACAGAAATATCCGGGGATTTACTACATTATCAAAGAGGGCTTTCCTCCAACACAATGTATCGTACAATCCGAATTATCCGGAGGGGAACACATTTTTTTACAGTCATTGAAGAAGATTTTGACCCAACAGCAGATCGAGCAATTCATTCTCGCTGCGAAATCTTCTTCTACGCAGAGGACTGATGACTGTATCAATGCTCTGCTGACGATTATGCTGCAAAACAACAAAGAATTATTCCAAAATATTTATCAAAGGGGGAATGTAACAATGTGTGAGGCTTTACGCGAGTTATTTCATGATGAATTGGAGGAACGAGAAGCCAGAGGGATTGCTCTGGGCAGATCCGAGGGACTTACGCTTGGCAAACTGAAAGGTGCTATCCAAACGCTCTACCAGTATTGCTCTTTTTCAGTCCCTCAGATTGCGCAAGAGGTACACCAATCGGAGGAGTTTGTCCGAGAGGTGTTAAATGAATTAGAAAATTAGAAGGTTAAAGGATTATTACTTTATGCATCATCCCTCGTTGTCATCCCATTCCAGATCGGTTGCACCGATCAATTCTGACAGAGAGTACATATCATGTTCACCGAAGGTCAACAGGTACATACTGTCCAGTTCATATTTGGGATTCAATGGTGCCATGTGGCACTCACCGAACACTTCATTGGCAAGCTGCTCGAAATAAATCTGTGCATCCTGCTTGTCATAATCTGCATACTGTTTGTAGTAACGGTGCTGTGCCACATAGTGAATAAATGGCAATAGGTCAGATCGGCGGATATAGCGGCACGCTTGTTTTTGTTTTTTGAGTTCTTTGTTAATTTCTTTCAGAGCCGCTGCTACCGTCATTTCCTTTTTTAACAATCCATATTTTTGCAAACTATCATAGATCCATTCCGGGCACTGTGCCTTTGGATCCTCATTTTCCAGATCATGAAATGCCTGCGACAAGCGGATCTCTCTTTCTTTATTTCCGGCAATTCCAATCAACTGAGACAAGTATTTGTCGGTCATGAAATACATGCTCTCCGGTAATTGAAAAAGGTTACGACTGCGAAAACGATGTCTTCTCAATTTTGCCATTTCATTGACATCGACTGCTGCCGCATACAGTTCCCCTAAAAGATCACTATTTCGGTCCTTAGTTCCGTGTACGATCCACGCATCATTTGCAATGGATCTATATCGCTCGCTGTTATTATCATTATTTTTTTGCCGTGTCATATTATGCACAAAGCGAAGAATGGATTCCAGTTCTGTCTCATCGGATTTCTTATTTTCCCGACGCCACTTAGTATACCCTACATCCTGCAGATCGTCCTGCAATTCTATGCCAATTTTTTCTCGGATATAATCCAGTATCTCATGTTTCAAGGATACAAACCAATTCAGTGCCACTTTGCTATAGCCTTTGAAATAGGATGCCTTCTTACACATCCACACAAGAAATTCCTCTTTTGAGACATCCTGATGGCGGCGATATTCGCGCACCAATTCTTCGGTATGCGTATTTTGTGCAATGACATTTTGTTTATTGACTTCTTTCTCAAACACAACGATCATGTCGTTACACTCGGAATAGCTAAGCTGATTATGTAAACCATATTGATAGATCACCTCTGTATAATCGTTGTATTGAATACCCGGTTCCAACATTCCCTCCACCAAGTATTCCTGCAGTTCCTGTTCCGTAAGTCTGGCTGCAAAAGCAAATTCGATCAACTGACTTCTTCTCGGCTTACTATTTTTTCCGCTTTGCCCACGCCAAACCATTGCCGCAATGTCGGTCTTGATACGACACCTGTAGACTGAACTGCTTTATAGCAACGGCGGTATGCCTTTTCACGAAATTTTGCCTGTTCCGGCACTTCTGTCACCTCATGGTATGCCGCAACTTCTTCGGGCTCCAACCAGTGCTCTGTCAAAAATGTGCTAAAGGTATAAAAGCCATCCCGCATATTCAATTCCTGAATCCCCTGCTTCAGAAACGCTTGTGTTTCCATGTTTTTATATTCGATCATATTACTCTCCATTCCGCAGACGCTCCGCATCATCTCTTCCTTCGCGTTATTGTATCGCATCCAAACTACCTGCAATGCTCGGATCTTTCTTTTGTGTTTTCCCTGCCTTGGCTGTTGTCGACGGTTTTTTCGTTGCCGATGTCTTGGTCTTTGTTGGCTTTTTAGTGGCAGATACTTTTGCCGTCTGTTTCGGTTTCTTAGTGACAGATGCTTTTGCTGTCTGCTTCGGTTTCTTGGTGACAGATGCTTTTGCTGTCTGCTTTGGTTTCTTGGTTGCAGGAGTTTTCGTCTTCTTTGGTTCCGCAGTCACCATAGCTTTTGTCGTTGCTTGTGGTTGCTCTGTATCGGAAACCTCTGTTTTCTCACCTGCTTTCGGTGTATCTGTCACATTCGATTCCCCGGATCCGTCCCCATCATCGCCCGGTACAACCGGCTTGCTTGATATTAATGGCTGTGTCACCGCATTTGATTGTGTGGATGGTCTCGCCTGTCTGGATCCTCCACTGTACTTGGCACACAATGCAACCACACCGCCTACAACGAAAAGCAATACACATACGATAAGCAGTTGTTTGATTCTCTGGTCTCTCTTTTGTTTTCCTGACAAATAATCCAACTCCCGCCGAATTCTTGTCTGCGAAATATCCGATGTATCTTCTTTTGCCTTTTTCGCTACTGCAGCTTTATCTTCAAGCTTGTCATAAACAGATACTTCCTCTAAATGTTCTCCATATAAAGCAACATACAACTCTGCCATCGTTTTGAATCTGTTATCAACATTGACGGCAATTCCTTTATCGATCGCTCTCTTCTGCTCCGGCTTCAATGCAAGATCTGCCATGTTTTCCAATGGCTCAACACGGTCATGCTGAATGCGGTCCGGTGCACTGTCCGGCACTTTGCCCGTGAGCATATAATAAATTGACGCACATAGGCCATAGATGTCCGTCCAAGGTCCCTGATTTTTGCCGGTACTATACTGCTCGATCGCTGAATATCCCTGTTTACACAAAATCGTCGTTGTATAATAATCCTGCGAAAACCCTTGTCTGGTAGAGCCAAAATCGATCAATTTAAGTCTGCCATTCCGTGTAATGATAAGATTGTCCGCACTGACATCCCGATGCAACACTTGCCCACTGTGAATCGTCTGCAGATCCATGACAACCTGACGGATCATACGCAATGCCTGTTTCGGCTCTAGCACACCATACCGTTGTACATATTCACGGACACTGATTCCATCAACATATTCCATTACCAAATATGCGGTATTATTTTCATGAAAAAATTGTTTGACACTCGCTACCGCTGTTAAATTACTGAAACGAGCAAGAATGCGCCCCTCGCGCAGGAAGGACTGTAAGCCCTTATCATAATCCAGCTGATACTTTTCATCGATCAAACAAACTTTATGGTGATCCTTTTCGTCTCGCTGCACAATGCCCCTTGGAAAATATTCCTTGATTGCTACCGTCTGGAACAAAGTCGTCTCCAAGCCGATATAGGTGATGCCAAAGCCGCCTTTACCCAGCTTTCGTCCTATCAGATATTCTCCTTGTTTCAAACTGGTATGAAGTGGTAATTGCTGATCATTTTTGTAATCCTGTTCCACAAAACCACAATGATGACACCTGCCATCCCAATCCAGTTTGTGCATACATCCCATGCAGTATTTGGTGCCTTCCATTTTCTTGTTCTCCTCTATGTACGAATTTTCAAAATACGGGAATAGCCACTGTAGCGTTTTTTACCGTTCTGTACACGGTAAGTCCGCAATTTACAGTAGTAAACTGTTCCCCCTTTTTGATAGGTAAAACGAATTTTGCCTTTGTATGGAGCTATTTTGTTGGTACGCATAGCTGCTTTAGCAAACCGTCCCTTTTCTTTTTTGAGATAAATCTCAATGTGACTGCCTTGATATTTTTTCAAGGCAATCTGCATATATTTTTGATGCAGTGCATTCACTCCTACGCTCAAGCGATAGACCGGTGTCTTCAAATATGGCATCTGAATTCTTCGGGAAGCAACTTTTCCATACACTCTTTTTCCCTGTCGATCAGCATATGCCTGTATCCGAAATGTGTACTTCTTACCTGCCTTAGCGCGTTTCCAAACAAACTTTGTCCTACTTCCGCTACACTGCCCTATTTTGCGAAATTTCCCTTTACCGGTACGCTGATAGATCACAATACCGTCAGCTGCTTTGTTCACATTCCAACGAATCGTGACCTTTTTCGTCGGCTGTGCCGTAACCTTCATCCCCTGTAACCACAAATTCTCGGAGGATTGTCCCGGAGATGATGTAACCGTATTCGGAGTCTTTGTCGGAGTTGGCAACGCACTTGGCGTCTTCGTTGGTGACGGTATGGTCACCAATGTTGGGTCAGGTTCCGGTGTCTTTGTTGGTGCCGGAGTTGGCGTTATCGTTGGAGCCGGTATCGGACTTGGCGTACTATTAGGATCATCTTTCATATCTTCCCATGCTTGTTCCAACTGCTCTAAAGAAGGAAGATTGTCATAGGCAAGCGGAATCGGATATTGCTGATCCGAAAGGATCCATGTACTGTACCCATACTTTGATCCATAGTAATTCAGCAATTCCACCAAAGAATAATACTGGTTGTAGATTGGTGACTGCAGAATTGGCTCTGAGGTTTCCGTCCCTGTCAACTGCGCCGTCGTTACCGTTGCGCAATTATACAGTTCCTGTGACTCCTCTGCAAAATAATTGCCTGTCCCTTTCGCCACATAACAATATGTAATATTATCCTCTCGACCTGTCGGAATATTGACCGACAACGATCCATACATGGATCCCCTTGACCTTCCAAGCACGAGACAATTGCGAAGTACAAAATCATTTGGGACATTCCAAATATTTCCAATCATCCCACCGCTGCGATATGCACTTCCGCTATTAATGCTACAAGTATTGACTACTTGCAGACGATCTCCGGATTCAATCCTGCCAACCACTCCACCTGCTTCACTCTCATCAGGAAACAACTGCATCTGCGCTATACTTAAACAGCTATTGATCTCTACGGCGGTGCGCTGCATCCCCAACACACCACCTGCACAATAACTTTGCTGTATCGATACATCGCTAATACATCTTTTGATGACTAAAGATAAAGATTTCGAATCATTCCCATCATCATAGGTTCTCCCTACAATTCCACCTACATACACATAGAGATCATCTACTCCAAATAATCTGGTATCCGTCACACGGCAGTCTTGAATGAGGCTCCCCCAATCGGTCTGGCCTGCAATTCCTCCAACACTACCAAAAGAATCCTCTTGACCTTCCTTTCCATGATAGTCTCGTTTGAGCACTAAATCGCTATTTTTCACGGTACATCCAATAACAGTTGCACGCGTCATACTTGCTGCCAGACTTCCAACCGTTTCCCCGTAAATACATATGCGATCCATCGTACAGTTTTCAATGGAACCATTAGCTAACACACTATATGCTATCACTCCGCATCCCATCATTAGGCAGTCTTCTGCGACCACATTTTTCACACTTCCCGTAGTGCCGATCATATAAAAGAAACTATTCTTATAGTATGTAACCAAATAATCGTTTACTCCCAAAAAACCTCTCAACCGATAGCCTTTTCCATCATATGTTCCATCAAAATAAAGAAAGTCATTGGACTCCGCCGTATTCATTGCTTTAGAAAGACCCAATTCTGCCCAAGTTGTTTTCACATATGTCGTTCCCTCATACAAATAAGATGCTTGACTACCGGTGCGTTGTTCGAGAGAGGCAATCACCTCGCCCCCTTGCTTTATAAGGATTCGTTCCGTTGTTTCATCATAAGAAGTGGTAATATCACTGGCAATAATATCCTGTTTCTGTACAAAGGATATTCCTCTCAAGCGGTATGTAGCATCTTCAATGCATGCTTTTCGGAACATCTGAAACTCCTCCAAGCTCGATACCGTGACGATCTGACCCAAGTCAGACGCATTCTTTCTTGCAGCATCATAGTCCCCTGATTCATAAAGTTCCGTCATGGTAATACTTGATTCCGCCGCCGAAGCGGTATTCTTCTGCGCCCCAACTGCCACAACTGTCAATATTGCAAATAAAAGTACAAAATCTCTTATATATTTCAAAGCATTGCTCCTCCTGATCCCCTTATCATTTTTATCTAATATTATAAGTGAATCCCCATATATTTCAAGAATTCTGCCCCTCGATCTGCGAAATTTCCCAGGATCGCATGATGCCCCTGTAACAGGGTAACATACGCATGTCTGTACCATTTTCAATATCTTTCACTTTACAGATAACAAATCAAAGCACCCTCTAAAGAATTGTTCCTTAGAGGGTGCTTTGGTGTTTTGACTATCTATTTATTTTTTAGGAGATATGCTTTCCTGTAATGGAGTAGATGACCCACTCTGAAATATTGGTGGCATGATCGCCAATGCGTTCAAAATATTTTGCGAT
>JALEPA010000104.1 GCA_022766515.1 Lachnospiraceae bacterium
CGATCGCAGAGATGACAATCGTGGAAATGGCCGAATCGACCACAACGATCGTAGAGACGGCAATCGCGGAAATGACCGTCGTGATGGCAATAGAAACAATGACCGCAGAGATAATCGTGGTGGCAATCGCGGAAATGATCGCAGAGATGGTAATCGCAACCAGGGAGGATTTGGCAACCGTCGTGACGGACAGAATGGCAATCGTGGTGGTAACCGCAATCAGGGAGGATTTGGCGGATCACGCAGCCAGGCACCGGTAGATTCCATGAAATCTGAGGTGAAACAGTCTCGTCAGCAGCGTGCTAATAAAGATTCCAGAAGTGCAAAACAGAGATACGGAAAAGACAGAAATCGTGATGGATACGATGACGATCTGTTCCAGCAGAAGAATCGCAAGAAGAAAGATCCAAACCGTAAGGGTGCATTTATTAAGCCGGAGCCGGTTGTAAAACCGGAGGAGCCGGATGATGGCATCAAGACCATTACACTGCCGGAGAAGTTGACAGTGAAGGAACTAGCAGATGCCATGAAGATCACACCTTCTGTATTGATCAAGGCACAGTTTATGAAAGGTAATGTCGTTACCATGAACCATGAGCTGACTTTTGAAGAGGCAGAAGAGATCGCATTGGAATACAACTGTATTGCAGAGATGGAAGAAAAAGTCGATCTCGTTGCAGAGCTTCTGAAAGAAGACGAAGAGGATGAGTCTTTAATGGTGAAAAGACCTCCGGTTGTCTGCGTTATGGGTCATGTCGATCATGGTAAAACATCCCTTTTGGATGCCATTCGTGAAACACATGTCACATCTCGCGAGGCAGGTGGTATTACACAGCACATCGGTGCTTATGTCACAGAGTTGAATGGTGAGAAGATCACATTCTTAGATACACCGGGTCATGAGGCATTTACTTCCATGCGTATGCGTGGTGCACAGTCTACTGATATCGCAATCCTTGTCGTTGCAGCGGATGATGGTGTTATGCCACAGACCGTTGAGGCGATCAGCCATGCTAAGGCAGCAGGTGTTGAGATCATCGTAGCAGTCAACAAGATCGATAAGCCAAGCGCAAATGTTGAGCGCGTAAAACAGGAATTGGTGGAGTATGAACTCGTTGCCGAGGACTGGGGAGGAGATACGATCTTTGTACCGGTTTCTGCACATACAAAAGAAGGTATCGATCAGTTGTTAGAGATGATCCTTTTGACAGCTGAAGTTAATGAATACAAAGCAAATCCAAACCGTAAAGCGCGTGGTGTTGTAATTGAGGCACAGCTTGATAAGGGAAGAGGACCTGTTGCAACAGTATTGGTACAGAAAGGTACTTTGCATGTAGGTGATAACATTGCCATTGGTGCTGCATACGGAAAGATCCGTGCCATGATGGACGACAAGGGACAGAGAGTTAAAGAGGCAACTCCATCGACACCTGTTGAGATCCTTGGTCTTCATGCCGTACCGGATGCCGGTGAGATCTTTATGGCAACAGAAAATGATAAAGAAGCAAGAAACATTGCGGAAACCTATATCAACCAGAGCCGTGAGAAGCTGTTGGATGACACTAAGTCCAAACTTACTTTGGATGGATTGTTCTCACAGATCCAGGCTGGAAACATCAAGGAACTCAATATCATTGTCAAGGCAGATGTACAGGGTTCTGTAGAGGCAGTAAAGCAGAGTTTAGTGAAGTTGTCTAACGATGAAGTAGCAGTTCGCATTATTCATGGTGGTGTAGGTGCGATCAACGAGTCCGATGTTTCTTTGGCTAGTGCATCGAATGCGATCATCATCGGATTTAATGTCAGACCGGATAATACCGCTAAGGAGACGGCTGACAGAGAACAGGTAGATTTACGCTTGTACAAAGTCATCTACAATGCGATCGAAGATGTAGAAGCAGCGATGAAGGGTATGTTAGACCCAGAGTACGAAGAGCAGATCACAGGTCACGCAGAAGTTCGTCAGACCTTCAAGGCATCCGGCGTTGGTGTGATCGCGGGATCTTATGTTCTGGATGGTAAGATCGTTCGCGGATCTAAGGTTCGCATTACGCGTGAAGGAGAGCAGATCTTTGAAGGTGATCTGGCATCCCTCAAGCGCTTTAAGGACGATGTTAAGGAAGTTGCAGCTGGCTATGAATGTGGTCTTGTATTTGAAGGATTTAACGATGTTCAGGTCGAGGATCAGATCGAAGCTTACATTATGGTGGAGGTTCCTCGTAAATAGAAGATCGCCGATGCAAAGAATGTGCCTTGCAGCAAAGTGTTAGAATACTCTTAAGTTTGCGGGCCGAGAAAGGAATGTAAGATTATTATGAAAAGAAATAGTATTAAATATTCCAGAGTGAACGGAGAGGTACAGAGAGAATTGAGCCGGATCATTTCCAGAGAGATCAAAGATCCGAGAATTCATCCAATGACCTCTATCGTATCGGTAGAAGTGACACCGGATCTTAAGTTTGCCAAGGTGTATGTCAGCGTGTTGGGGGACGATGAGGATCGAGAGAGTACCAGCAAGGGACTGGCGAGCGCATCCTCTCATATCCGCTCTCTGTTGGCAAAATCATTGAACTTACGAAATACTCCGGAGTTACATTTTGTAATTGATGATTCGATCGAGTATGGAGTGAATATGTCAAAGAAAATTGATGAATTGACTCATGCAGAGAAAGAATCTGACGAATAAAATTTCTGACAGGCTGGCAAAGAGAAACCGTTCTTTTTACCAGCCTGTTATTCCCTTTTGGTGAAACAGAGGAGCACAGTGGAAAATACAATATTTGGTGTGATCGAGCTGGGTCAGAGAACAACGGAATATTTCTTGCGGTGCGAGCCGAATCAAAGGGAAAATGGGTAAGAAAGAGGTGGATAAGTTTGGAAAACAGTAAGATGAAAGAGATGGCTGCAAATGCAGAACATATATTGATCGCAGGACATATGCGGCCGGATGGTGACTGTGTTGGTGCTTGTGTCAGCGTGTACCACTATCTGAAAGAGTGGTATCCGGAGAAAGATATTTATGTCTATCTGGAGACGCTTCCGGCAAAATTTGGTGTGTTAGATCCGAATGGTCAGATCGTCAGAGAGGAGATCCCGGAGCAGGTGTATGATCTGTGCATTGCCCTGGATAGCAGCAGTAGTGACCGTCTGGGAGAGGCAGAGCGTTTCTTTCGGGAAGCAAAGCAGACCTTGTGCGTAGATCATCACATCAGCAATGTAGGTTATGCGATGGAAAATATCATTGACAGCAAGGCAAGTTCAGCTTGTGAAGTGCTGTATGGACAGTTATGTGACCGTATGACAAAGGATATTGCAGCTGCATTGTATATCGGAATCCTTTGCGACAGCGGAATGTTTTGCTTTAGTAACACATCCAAAAAGACAATGGAGATCGCCGGAAGCTTGATGGAGATGGGAATTCCTTTTTGGGATTATGCAGATCAGTGTTTCCGCCAGAGAACCTATACGCAGACACAGCTGTTAGGAAGAACGCTGCTGACCAGTATGCGTCTGATGGAGGGAAGCTGCATTGTGGCTACGATCACACGCCGTATGATGGATTTTTACGAGGCAAAGACGGAAGATATCGAGGGCATTATCGATCAGCTTCGTGTAACAGAAGGGGTGGAAGTAGCGATCCTGTTGCATGAGATCGGTGAGCAGGAGTATAAGGTCAGCCTTCGCTCCAACAGCCATGTGGATGTCAGCAAAATTGCTTCTTATTTTCGCGGAGGCGGCCATGTCAAGGCGGCAGGCTTTACGATGCGCGGCTCCATTCATGATGTCATTAACAACATTACAGAACATATCGAGAACCAGATGAAACAGAAGGCATGATCGCCTGATCGGAAATGAGGAAAGTGATGGACGGAATCATAAATGTATATAAAGAGGCAGGATTTACTTCACATGATGTCGTGGCAAAACTGAGGGGGATTCTGCATCAGAAAAAGATCGGACATACGGGGACTTTAGATCCGGATGCCACAGGGGTACTGCCTATCTGTGTTGGCAAGGCGACCAAGGTTTGCGAGTTGTTGACCAATGAGGACAAATCCTATCGCGCGGTTTGCCAACTAGGAGTTGTCACTGACACGCAGGATCTGTCCGGAGAGGTGCTGGAACGACATGATCCTACAGCAGTCACAGAACAAATGCTTCGAGATCAAGTTCAGGCGTTTCAGGGAGAGATCATGCAGGTGCCACCTATGTATTCCGCATTGAAAGTACAGGGGAAAAAGCTGTACGAGCTTGCCAGAGAGGGAAAGACGGTGGAGCGAAAAGCCAGAAAGATCACGATCAAAGAACTTACGATCGTGTCAGTCGACCTGCAATCGGGCACTTTTACGATGGATGTGACATGTTCTAAGGGAACATATATCCGTACCTTGTGTCATGATATTGGACAGGCATTAGGCTGTGGTGCTGCGATGGCATCATTACTTCGTACCAGAGTGTCGATCTTTTCTCTGGATGATGCGTGGAAACTGACAGAAATACAAGAGCAGATGGAGCAGGGATCGCAGTCGTTTTTGCAGTCGGTAGATTCTTTGTTCGGACACTTGCCGGGCATGCGTGTCGTGACAGAGGAAGGATGCAAATTATTAGATAATGGCAATCCGTTGCCGGAAGAATGTCTGTCCCAAATCACGGACAATGACATAGGACAAAAAACAGAAGATCCACACATTCAGACGGATGCGCAAAGCAGACAGATATTGGTGTACGATCAGACCGGAAAATTTCGTGCGATCTATGAGAAAAAGGGAAGATGGTATCGTGTGGTAAAGATGTTTTAATGGGGGACAGTAGTAAGATAGAGTATTCCTATTGTCCCAAAAATGAACCAGGAAAGGGGAGCAGCATGGAAATACAAAGAGGATTGGATTTTCATATGCAAAATAGTGTGGTGTCTCTGGGAAAATTTGATGGAATCCACAGAGGGCACCGACTGCTTTTAGAGCGCATCTTAAAGGAAGAGGGCATTTCGACCGTTTTTACTTTTGGAGGGATGCAGGGAGAGCAGATCTATACAGAAGAGGAAAAAAGGCTGCTATTAGAGCAGATGGGCATACAACGAGAAGTGATCTTTCCGTTTACGGAAGAAAATAAAAAGATGTCTCCGGAACAATTTGTCAATGAAATCTTATGGGACAAAATGGATGCACGGTTTATCTGTGTCGGAGAAGACTTTCGATTTGGAAGCAAGCGTGCAGGAGATGTTCGGTTTCTCCGTAAAGCTTGTGAGGAACATGGCTGTCGTCTGCAGGTATATCCCAAACTGGAGGATGAGCAGGGGATCATCAGCAGTACCAGAATTCGCGAGTTGATCCGGGAAGGTGATATGAAACAGGCGGCTAAGCTGCTTGGCGAACCTTGGTTTTTCTTGGGAGAGGTGCAGCATGGACGGGCATTAGGCAGAGACATGGGGATGCCAACGGCAAACATTGTTCCGCAAGAGGGCAAAATATTACCGCCATATGGTGTATACACAGCAAAGGTCATTGTACACGGAAAGCCTTATTACGGTGTGACGAATGTTGGTAAAAAGCCAACAGTGGGCGGTTCGGTCGTTGGTTTGGAAACCTGCATTTTTGATTTTGACCAGGATATTTATGGAGAGCAGATCATTGTGCAGTTGCTGCAATTTCAGCGTTCAGAGCGAAAATTTGACAGCTTGGAAGCGTTGCAGACACAAATGCAGGCAGATAAGAAGCAGGCAATGGATAACGCGAAAGAATGGCAGGACAAACTGTGAGAAGTTTGTGAACTTTCCGGTAAAAGCTGGATATTCAACCGAAATGTGCTATAATGAGCGAGAGTGAAAAACAGAATGATAACAGAGAGACGGCTGTACTTATCGGTGTGGCTGCTCTGTAAAAAGACTTGATGAATGAGGGAGGAACAGATTATGTGGTGTCCAAAATGTAAAACAGAATACCGCGATGGTATTACCGTTTGCGCAGACTGTGGAGGGGAACTCGTAGAGGGAACTGCCGCACAGTTTGATGTCATGGATCTATATACATGCAAAGAAGAAAATATTGCAGAGGAACTTTTGAAATATCTGGAGTATTCTAAAGTATCCGGTGCGCAAAAGATTGATAATGAGGATGGAACTTTTACCATTACTGTTCCAAATGACATGGTGAAGAAAGCGGAAAAGCTTTGTCGTGGTTTCATTATGGCGCAGGAAGAGGAAAAGGAAGAAAAACAGGCGCAGAAAGAGAAAGAGCAGGAACAGAGTGAGGAGTCTGAAGAGGTCTTGGAGGGCGATGAGGATTCAGAATATGTGACTGACGAGGAGACGGAGCCTGCGGAAGAAGCGGATGATGAGGAAGGCGAATACGACTGGGATGCTGATGAAGCGGCAGACAATGGTGATTCAGAAGATTACATAGAGTCGAAAGAAGACTATGAAGAGGCAGAGCAGTTACTTGATGAGTCAGAAGTAGATGAAGATCCGGAAGACTTACTCTATACAGAGGGTGCTAATTTTACATCCAAAGAAGAAAAGTACAACGATATGAAATATTCAGGCATGACTTTTGTTGTGTTTGGTATTTTAGGACTGGTGTACTTGATCTTATGTAAGGTTGAGGTGATTCCAATCTCATATAATCCGTTTGTCTTTGTGATCCTTTGTGTGATGTTTGGAGGATTTTTGATCGTCGGTATTGTCAACTGGATCAAATCCGGCAAGATCAAATTGCAGATTCCGGAAGAAAAAGAACACATGGAAAGTATCTTAAACTGGCTTGAAGAAGTGATCACTCAGGAAGTAGTCGATGGATGGAAAGATGATACAGTAAGCGATGTAGAAAATGATCTGACGATCACTTCTCATATTCGTAGAAGTCTGTTGCATCATTACAAAAATGAGGATGCCGGAATGTTAGAGTTTTTGGCAGACAAGTTTTATACCGAGCAGTTTTTAGAAGGAAAGGACGAGCAGGAAGAGAGTGCGGAAACTGATGAGGACAGCACTTCAACGGATGACTAGAAGAGCAAAACCAGCAAAAACAGGCAGGATCGAATGGATCCTGCCTGTTTTTTGTAGTGACGCCCCCTGGGATAGGGAGCTGTCTTTGTAATTATTTTTAGAGAGTGACGCCGTTTTTCTGCAATAAAGCACGAGCACTTTCAACGGAGTCAACGCCGGTCTTATTTTTGATCGGAGCAAATTCTTTGTCGCGTTCTACCTCAAATGGAAGACAGCTGCTCATCATTTCGATCATGTCCAAGATCAGGGTTTCAAATTTATAGCCGTTTGGCTCTTCCGGCTTGACGAGTGTTCCATCCTCATTGATATATGGAATTTTCTTTTCCACGATGTGAAGAGGAAGTTCCTTTTCACAAATTTCTTCCAATGCTTTGACATTGAACAGATAATTCAGGATCACGCCGAAGTTATATGCAGGATCACCATTTTCATCTTTGGCATCGCGAAGCTCCGGTGTCAGCTCGTAATATTCTACGATAGAAGGATGTCCGTCTTTTTGGCACATTACACCGACTTTTTCATCAGGGTGTGTTTTGCGAACGACCTTGGAACCGACGCTGCATCCATGCTGGATCGTTGCCCCGATAAAGCATGGATCTGCGATGCGCTGTAACACATTATCTACGGCA
>JALEPA010000110.1 GCA_022766515.1 Lachnospiraceae bacterium
CGGTCTTGCCGTCATGATCTCGAGCCCCGGTGCGACCAGCGTTGGAGCGATCCGGCGATCTGCCGTAAATCCTCTGCCCGAAAAAGAAGCAACCACTTCGGTGTTACTGTTATATGTCCCCACAGAAATAATACGGGCAGCGGTTGCCGGTATGGTCAAAGTCGTATTGGTGACCGGATCCAGAAATCCGGTCTGTGAACCACTCTCCTCTACTCCTGTCATCCACAGCTGAAGGATGCCATCCCGAATTCTCTCCGGTCTGATTCGAATATTCCACACCCCACCGGGAATGACCCGCCTGTTTCCTATCCACTCAAAATACACTTCCTGCGTGATCGTATACGGGGTAGGGCTGCCATGTACGATCCGTAATACCGCCCCGGAAAGATCGTATTCCACCGTCCTGCCTTCTGTCGGAACAAGATACGATTCTCCACTTGGCGACTCCACCCACAACTGCATTTGATCTACATAATTTTTCCATAACTGTATGACAAGTCTTGACTCTGCTTCCCCCACAGCAAAAGAGATCCGCTGTTCTTCCGATGCATCACGCCCCGAAAACTCCCCTTTGGGAAGCGACTTTTCCGTATGATGTCTGGCATCCCCTTCATTACCGGATGCCACAACGATCACATTTTTCCACACACCATTCAATTCCGTAATATAATTTTCAAATAGAGACTGCCCATCATGTGGTCCATAATTATTGCCAAAACTCAAATTGACCGCCACCGGTCTTTGTAGTTGGATCGCTTTGCGCAGAACATAGTCTAACCCTTCCATGACCTCTGTCGTCCTTGGAAAACCATCATCTCTCTGCGCTAATTTCACGACGATCAGGCTGCTGCCTATGGCAACACCTGTATACTCTCCTGCCACCGCACCCCGTCCATTGCCTGCTGCCACGCCTGCCACCGCCGTGCCATGACCGGACCCCCGGTCCGTCTCCGGGATTTGCTGCTGTCTCTGTTCTGTCGGCAGACGCAATGCGTCCGTGATCTGCGCCCCGGTATATTCCGCCCCCTGTACAAATCCCTCCGGCACAGTTCCCACTCCGCTATCCCGGTCGACAGACTGATCCCATAAATATGCGATCCTGCTTTCTCCCTCTTCTGTGATAAAATCCGGATGGGTATAGTCGATCCCAGAGTCGATGATCCCGATCAAAACACCATTTCCTGTCAATCCACTGCGCATTTCCCGTCCCAGAGTCGTTTGCTGCACCGATGTAATACAAGACGCGCTATTTGCCTGTCTGTCACTAAAATACAATCGTTTAGGAAGTTCCACATACTCCACTTCCTCCAACTCTCTTAACACGGTCAGATCCTCAATCGGGATTGTAACGATCGCATATTGATGAAACAGCTCCACGACCTGTCCCTGTGGTATCGCCCTGTTTACCGCACCTCTTAAGTCTCCTTCATAGCGAACAATAACCGACTCCATACTCCCTCATTTAACACTTACTTTGCCGTTTCTCTCTTTACTATATGAGGGATCCTAAAAAATGCATCTAGTAATGCAAGTCCGAATTCATCTCTTCTTCCATCAGGCGCGATGTCTCGTCAATCGCCTCTTTATGCCCGGTCAATGCCGCAAACGGTGCAAACTGCGCTGCACGGTCCTGTATCGACATTCTCGGATGTCCCGGCACCTCTGGTGGTGCAAGTTCCAAAATATCTCCATATTTTTCGAGCACCTGTTCGGTTAACGATGCAGCGATCTCCTGCTCCATACAATTATCCATACTCAATCTCTGTCCCTTCTATCGTTAAGCGCGATGTCCTCCGATCTGACGGTTGCGGCTCATCGCAGTGGCTCCCTCCTGCAGATTCATTCCCTTTACGATCGCATTCTTGCCGTATTTCTTCTTGATCTGCAGCATCGCCTCCTGCATACCACGCTCTTTTTTCTGTTCCTTCTGTTCGGCTTCCTGCCGTTCCTGCTGTTGCTCCGGATCGTCAAACAGACTTAGCTGCTCATACGACTGTTCTTCCTGCACGGTCGATTCATCCTGTACTTTATTAGCAACGATATTGATGCGTCGGATCAATAGCTTCGGGTCAACAATGCGGTCATACAATTCCATCACCGCTTGAATGATCTGCTTTGTCGAGGAAGTCTGTTTCGGCAGATTTACCGTGCCGTGCGCGTGCTTGGGAATCTTCCTGCCATAGCGGTCTGTCGTAGTCGTACCACGATATTTTTTGCCGTTTGCCAAATTGTCGATGTCATATCCGATCGTCAGCACCATCTGATCTGTGACCAGTTTCTTGTCAACAAGTTCCAGCACAAGCAGATCCGTCATCTCTTTTACCACCAATCTGGCATTTTCAAAGTCATAGGGGCACTGCAATACCTGACCAGACCCAAGGCTATTACTCTCCGGCTTGTACGCCTTGACATCTGCTATGGTACACGGCTCGATCCCCCATGCATGATCGATCAAAAGTTCCGCATTGACTCCAAACATTTTATACAGCAGTTCGGCATTGTAATATTCCTTGTCACTTCCCAATGAGCATCTCGCCACATCGCCCATTGTATACATTCCTTCTGCTGCCAATCTCCTGGCATACCCTGCTCCTACCCTCCAAAAATCCGTAATCGGCTTATGATTCCAAAGCAGCTTTCGATACGACTGTTCATCCAGGCTGGCGATCCGCACTCCGTGCTCATCCGGCAGCGTATGCTTTGCCAACACATCCATCGCGATCTTACACAAATACATATTCGTGCCGATGCCTGCTGTTGCCGTGATTCCGGTCGTTTCCAACACATCCCGCACCATTTTTTCTGCCAGCTGTCCGGCTGACATCTCATAAGTGCGCAGATAATGCGTCACATCCATAAACACCTCATCAATGGAATACACATGCATATCCTCTTGTGACACATATTTCAAATATATCTGCAGGATCTGAGTGCTCACCTCGATATAATGTGCCATGCGAGGTGGTGCAACAAGATAGGATACCTCCCAATCTGCATGCTGCTGTAACTGTTCCACCTGATCTGAACTTCCATGAAATTTCCTGTCCGGAAGTTTGCGTCGTCTCTCTGCATTCACCTCACGCACCTTGGATACCACCTCAAACAATCTGGCTCGTCCACTGATCCCATACGATTTGAGAGAAGGCGATACCGCCAGACAAATGGTCTTTTCCGTACGACTCTCATCTGCCACGACCAGATTGGTCGTCAATGGATTCAATCCTCTTGCTACACATTCCACAGACGCATAGAATGACTTTAGATCGATCGCTATATAAATGTGTTCCTCTTCCATGAGGCGATACCTCCTTTCTCCAACATTGTATTTATCATACTCTGCTCTCCCGCTGCTTGTCAAGAATTTTAGAACATTCGTTCGATTTCGTGGTGTTACGCTACAAAGTTCCACCAAATCCAAAGATTCCCCTCTTGATCCACTTCTATGCACCGGGCTAACTGCCGAATACAAAGCCGCAGGCCGGTTTCCTCCTGCCAATTCATACCATCCCTTCCGTTTTTTCGGTAAATCTGCACCAGATCTTTTAATTTTTCACAGATCATACCACACTCACCACCCGGATCATGCACTTCCCGAAACTGTATAACACACTGTGCGGCAAATGCCTCCAGCAGTGCTCCGATTTCGACCCTTCGCTGTTCTTTTCCCGTACAATTTCGACAACAAAGTTCCTCCTTTTTCCTACGCCCGGCGACCAATGCGTGACCACAGTGCCTGCATTTTGTGACTCCCGAAAAAATATGTCTTTTCTTTCTCTTTAACGGTTCTTGGTGCATCATTCGCCCCTGTATCTGTGCAAAAAGTTCTTCCGATACGATTGCCGGATGCGCTTGTTTTTCCATGTACCAATGCTGCCTTGGTACATGACAGGTCACGGTGAACTGTCCCAAAAAGTTCTCATATCTATGCCATACATGAAATCCTGCATAGACCGGATTATGTAACACATACCATACCCTGGCAGCGTCCCAGCCGATCCGTTCGCCTGCCTCCCGACAGCTCATCCCCTCTCCGGCACACGCAAATAAGAGGCGGATATTCTCCGCCTCTGCTTGTTCGATACGCCAAGAGTCTCCATCTTTTCGATAGCCATAAGGTACTTTTGCCACTGCATAACTGCCCGCTTCTTTGCGGCTTTGCAAAGACATCTTCACTTTTCTTGAAATATCCCGACTATAAAATTCATAAAACAGACCGCGCACTTCTGCCTGCAATCCGCCATCCAAGTCCTGCATACTGTCATACACATCTCCAACAGAAAGCAGGCGAACCCCATACGATGGGAAAAACAGTTCACGCAGCCTGCCCAATACCAGATGTTCTCTGGTGAGTCTGGAGAAGTCTTTGACCAGCACCGTATGTACGGCCCCTTTCATGATCTCCGCCAATAATGTCTCATACCCCGGACGATCCTCTGTCATCCCACTATATCCGTCATCCACAAACCATAGTGCCGCATTCGGATCCAGCCCCAGATAACTCATGTACTGCCGCAACAATGCCTTCTGATGGCGGATGCTTCCGCTCTCCTGCCCCTTTTTTTCTGCCTTTGACACACGACAATAACATGCTGCTCTGCCCCGAAGATCCATATCGGTTCTCTCTTTTTCACACTCTTATCTTTATACATTATTCTTCAAAAGCAAAAGTATTCTCTGTCAAAAAATTCATCCCTAGCATATCCTCCCGACCAACCCCTAGGCTATTCCACATTTTTCAATGCTTCGTCCATTGGAATATGGCGAATCTTGCGATACTGCAAAAGCAATACCACGATATAGCAGGCTACGATCATACCAAACATCTTTGGATAGCCTTCCGGTGCATAATACAGTGTCAACCAGCCACTAAAACTCATCATCAAAACTCGATACAATGCTGTCATAACAGCCGTTGACAACGCCAATCCTACCACAGTACAGAGTAATACCATCCATGTGGTAGACATCAGATATAACGATGCGATCTCCTTATTTTCATAGCCCAAAATCTTGACCATAGAAATCGATGTGGTATTGCGTTCCAAGATCAACTTTGTCAGCAGATAGATCACTAACATCGCCATGATTACCGCAAAAATATTGATCAAGTCAAACATTGATCCCATAGACGCATCCAACTGTCTTGTCATCTTCGTCAGATCATCCTGGGTAATACAGCTGTCCACATATTTGTCCTCTATATCAGTTAATTTTTCATCAGACAGATATCCGGTAAAATATTCCATTTCCTCAGGACTGCTCAGTTGCTGCAGTAACACCTCCGGATAATTGCTGAGCATACTCATAATGTCATCGCCCGATTGCTCGTCAAACTGCGCACGGAATGCATCAATGTCCATAAATACGACCAGACCGCCCGGATATTCCACTTTATCAACAATGCGGAACTGATACGACTTATTACTGTATTCCTCGTGTAAAGTAATCGTATCCCCCACCTTATACTGGTATTTTTTCAAAAATCCATCCGAAACCGTGACACCATCTTCCGGCAACTTTCCTTTGAAATATTTGCTGTCTTTTTCCAGTCCCATCACACTAATGTCTTCTTTTCTTTCCTTGGACTGATACTGCAGACTGGTCATGCAATATTTCTCTGCAGATTCGTTTTCGGTTGGTACCTGCGCTTTCAATACATATTGATACTTGGCAAGCATATTATCTACGACAATATCCTGATAATGACTTAACAGCGGACGCATCATCGTTCCAAACAACAAGATCATAGTGACAAATAACATTCCAAAAAATAAGGTAATATAACTTGACATATTTTGGAAGATGACACGCAGTCGGAAACGGTTAAAAAACGAAATTTTAGGCAAACGCATTGCCTTTCGTTTCTTCTTTTTATCCAGATCACGACGCAGGAAACGCAGTGGTGAAAGCTATAGTTT
>JALEPA010000117.1 GCA_022766515.1 Lachnospiraceae bacterium
TAGAATACATCATCAAATCCACGCAAAAGAGGCACTTTGCGGTGATGCACCTTATGTTCAAAGATACCAAATGCCTTTTTCGGCAAAAGATATTTTTCGATTCCATAATGGTAGTAAAGGCCTGCCTGCGCTCCCCAGCAAATGTGCATAGTGGATGTCACATTTGTCTTGGACCATTCCATGATCTGCTTTAATTCTTCCCAGTACTGCACCTCTTCATATTCCATCTGCTCTACAGGCGCACCGGTAATGATCAAACCGTCAAATTTACGGTGTTTCACATCGTCAAAAGTTTTATAAAATTCATTTAAATGACTGGCTGTTGTATTTTTTCCTGTATAAGATGCCGTTGTCAAAAAAGTGATCTCTATCTGCAATGGCGTGTTGGATAGACTTCTAAGCAACTGCACTTCTGTGTCCTCTTTCAGGGGCATCAGATTCAACACCGCAATATATAACGGACGAATGTCCTGAGACATGGCTCTCGTCTCGTCCATCATAAAGATGTTCTCTTTCTCCATAATTTTCTTCGCAGGAAGATTGTTTTGTACCTTAATTGGCATAGGATTACCCCCTTTTAATCTAATTGTATCTCATATTTATCGATAAATGCCTGTTCCGTCAAGATCGGAATATGCAATTCATTGGCTTTTTTGTTCTTGGATGAGCTGCTAAGCGCATCGTTGTTGATCAGAAAATCGGTTTTTGCCGACACGGAACCGGTTACTTTTCCACCCCTGGACTCGATCAGTTCCTTGACCTGCTTTCTGTTTTGGAACTGTTCCACCGAACCCGTGATCACGAAAGTCAAGCCTTCCATATCCTGTACGGTATCTGTTTCCGTTTCCTGCTCAAAGGTGATCCACTCTAAGAGATGTGCGATCATCTCCTGATTCTTCGCATCTGCAAAAAAGTCGATCACGCTCCGTGCGATCACGCCACCCACTCCATCGATCTGCGTCAGCTCTTCTTCTGTCGCTTCCAGCGCTTTCTGAAAATCGTTTTGACAATGTTTACAGATGAGTTTCGCATTGGATAATCCCACATTCGGGATTCCCAAGCTATACAAAAAGCGAACAACCGTCGTCTTTGCTGCATCCTCTGCGGACTGAACCATTTTATCATAGGATTTTTCTCCAAACCCATCTAAGGCAATGATCTGTTCCCGGTATCTCTGCAACTGGAACAGATCTGCCAGTTCTCCGATCATACCATGATTCATAAGCTTTTCAATAGTCGCCTCTGACATGCCGTCCAAGTTCATGGCATCCCGGCTTACAAAATGTGAAAAGCTTTTGATCTTTTTCGCCACACAATCCGGATTCTCGCAGAAAAGCACCTTCACACCATTTTCTTCGTGAATCACAGTATCACCATGACAAACCGGACATTTCTTAGGAATGTCTAAGTTAGCGCTTCTCGTCAAATTTTCTGCGATCTGCGGAATGATCATATTAGCTTTGTACACCTGGATCGTGTCACCGATCCCAAGCTGCAACTGCTGTACAATGCTGACATTATGCACACTGGCACGACTGACCGTCGTTCCTTCCAATTCTACCGGTTCAAATATGGCAACCGGGTTGATAAGTCCTGTTCTGGAAGCACTCCATTCCATCTCCAACAGATGGGTGTCTGCCGTCTCATCTGCCCACTTAAATGCCATTGCATTTCTTGGGAACTTCGCTGTACGACCAAGCCCTTCCCCATAAGCGATCTCATCCATCAAAACAACCAAACCATCGGACGGAAAATCGTTCGTCTCCATTTTTGCCGCAAAGTCTTTGATCTTCTCAGCAATAGTAGCACCTGTTACCCGCACATATTCCACGACATCAAATCCCTGCTCTTTCAAAAAGCGGAATTTATTCTCCTGCGAGTCTTGAAAATCCACCTGCTCTGCGGATACAAGTGAAAAGGCGTAAAACTGCACATGACGCTTTGCTGTAATACGGTTGTCCAGCTGACGCACAGAACCACTGCATAAATTTCTCGGATTTTTATATTGTTCCTCCGCAGGCAATGCTCCATTGATCTCTCGAAATGTTGAATATGGAATCACCGCCTCACCGCGAAGTACAAGGTTTCCCTGAAAAGGAATCGACAGTGGTACATTGTCAAATACCTTTGCATTATTGGTGATCACCTCACCCACCTGTCCATTTCCTCTTGTTACAGCTTTTTGCAGCTTTCCCTGCTCATAAGTCAAAACAATGGTCAAACCATCCAACTTCCAAGACAACAGCCCCGGCCGTTCTCCCAACCACGCCGCAAGCTGCTCCGGCTCTTTGGTTTTGTCCAACGATAACATAGGTGATAGATGTTCCTCTTTCGGAAGAGCACTTAACACCTCATATCCCACGCGCTCCGTAGGACTTCCTGCAAGCACGATCCCCGTCTCTTTCTCTAATTGCTGCAACTCATCATACAATTTATCATACTCAAAATTGCTCATGATCTCATCTGCGCCTTGATAATAGACTGCGGCAGCTTTATTCAGCTGTTCTGTCAGCTGTTTGATTCTCTCTCTCTTGGCTTCCATATGGCAAACCCTTCCTTTCGGCTTACATCCCCAGTTGTTTCTTTAGCATATGCACTTCTGACGGTGTCAATTCACGGTAACGGCCTTTTTTCAACCCTTTCAAGGTAATGTTAATGACTCGGTCTCTACGCAAATGTACCACATCATATCCGACAAACTCACACATTCGCCGAATCTGACGATTCAATCCCTGCGTCAAGATGATATGAAAGCTGTCTTTGTCTTCCCGCCAGATCTTGCAAGGTTTGGTAACCGTATCCAAGATCGGTACTCCTTTTGCCATCCGTGCCAGATCCTCATCCGAAATCGGACGATCCACTTTGACAAAATATTCCTTTTCATGTCCATACCGTCCACGCAGTATTTTTTCTGTCACATCTCCCTGATTGGTCAATAAAAGCAGCCCTTCCGATGCCTGGTCCAGTCTTCCGACCGGATAAACACGCTTAGGATAATTGATGTATTCCACAACATTTCGGACGGGCATACCATTCTCTTCTGTTGCTGTGCTGCACACAAGACCCTTTGGTTTATAAAATGCCAGGTAAATTTCTTCCTCTTCCTTAGTCACTACACGACCATCCACGCTAACCTTATCGCCCGGCAAAACTCGCTGTCCCATAGAAGGTATCATCCCATTGATCAATACCTTTCCTTCTTCCACCATGCGATCTGCTTCTCTTCGGGAACATACCCCTGCTTCGCTCAAAAATTTGTTAATCCGTACACCTTGCTGTTCTGCCAATGAATTTCATCCTTTCCTATTAGCGCAAATAGGTGACTCCACTTGGAGCCACCCGTTCCATTGATCTATCTGCCGTCTCGTGTCCACCTTCTACAAGACAAAATTTCTGCTACTGAGCCGGAGCCTGTGTTGTTACAGGTGCCTGCGTTGCCGCTGCAGGTGGCTGTGTCACTACAGGAGCCTGTGTCACTACAGGAGCCTGTGTCACTGCTGCCGGAGCCTGCGTTGCAGCCTGTTGTGGTGCCTGCGTTACTACAGGGGCCTGTGTCGCTCCATTGGCACTTCCTGCCTCATTCTGTATGTTTTCCGTTCCCTCTTCCTCATCATCAGAAGAAGCACTCTCTAACATCTCACAAAATTCTTTTACTTCGGCATCGCTGTTCTTTAAGTCTTCCAGTTTCTTATTGACAGAATCCTTTAACTTCTTGACATCCGAACTGTTATCGAGCTTATTGATCTCTTTCTGCTCTTTTCCCGTCAATGTGCCATAATGCAGCATAAATACACCATCATCCTGTATTTTAACGCAAACGGCTGTCAACGAAGGAATGGCCGCCTGTATATCATAGTATTTGTCTTCATGATATACATACACGCGATAGCTTC
>JALEPA010000123.1 GCA_022766515.1 Lachnospiraceae bacterium
AATGCTTCAATGGTCTTCTGTGTAGGAGCGATAACATCAATCAGTCTTTTATGAGTTCTCTGCTCGAACTGCTCTCTGGAATCTTTGTACTTATGAACAGCACGAAGAATTGTTACAACTTCCTTCTTTGTTGGAAGAGGTACCGGTCCGCTAACCTTAGCGCCAGTCTTCTTTACTGTCTCAATAATCTTTCCAGCAGCATGATCGATCTGATTGTGGTCATACGCTTTCAGTGTAATTCTCATTACCTTTGTTGCCATAAAAAAAGCCGCCTCCTTTTCGCACTTTCACGGACATTACTGATCTTAACCTTTTCGGTTAGTGTCCGCATGTTTCAGCGCAACAAGTGGTGACTGTACACTCATCCGGGTGTGTCCTGTTGGTTTACTTCTTAATTGACAGGACGTCCCGTGCTTCTGGGTATATCTTGTGATATACTCAACAGATATTGGATTTTAGTACAGTGACTTGTCGCCAGTTTTCTAAATTGACATTCGCTCCACGGAAAACCTTCTGCCTGTTTTCAAGCAGAAGCAACCTCACGCTTCTACGCTATCATGCCACAGCATTTATTACTATACTATACTTTTCAAGTGTTTGCAAGAGAAAAATTAAAAATTTTTGCAACTTTTTTGCATCTTTTTCTCTTGCGCATTTTTCTTCATTTATATAAGGAAGAAACACATTCGTTTACTCTATGTCAGACCAATTTTTATAGCTACCACCATAGATGTCACGAAGCTGTTTTTTGGTTAGATCCGTAATCGGATTATCCTTTTGCAATAGGATTGCAATGGCATCCGAGCCAATCGCTTCATAAGATAGCAGTTCCTGCTCATAATCTTTCAACGCACGCGAGGAGATCGCCAGGTCACACTGACCTCGAATCGCTGAATTTAAACCGTCTGACGAATCTGTTATTTTTAGAGTTATCTTGGCATTTGCATTGTATTCTGCATACCCTGCGATCAGGCTCTCCATGACCGGAGCCACCGAAGAAGATCCTTCTATCGCAATCGTTCCCTTCGATTTGTCCGACAGAAATGTCGTTGCTTTCTTTTTGTTGACGCAGAACTTCGCAACTTCCTCCTGTCCCGCAGACATGACATAACGCATAAAATCCTGTTCTACTGCGTTTAATTTTCCCTCATATGCCACATAGTAGTCACGACACAACGGATACTTGCCACTACGGATGGTCTTTTCTGATACCGCAACACCATCCACTTTGATCATCTTATAATCTGCCGTCTGACCGGACAGCGTCAATCGATCCGCACTATCCTTCGCATTTACTCCCTCGCCCAATTCATTCACGATCGTACTATACGCAGCATACCCTATTTTATTATTCGCAGAACTGACCGCCCGGAGCATATCTTTTGTCGAGGTAACCGTCTGCCCCACATTCTTTTCCGTCACATCTACCTGGGTATCAAACTCTTCCCTTGTTCCCGATCCCTCTTCACGCGATATCGTCTCTATTTGCCCCAGATTCCGGACATCCGGCATCTGCGTCTTCTTGCCACAAGCCGTCATCCCAAACAAGAGACAAACACACATCATACCTGCTGTTATTTTCTTCATCTCACTCATATTAATCCCCATTCCGCAGACGCTCCGCGTCGAAGGATCGCGAGCAAAATATCAAATTTCGCTCTGCGATCAAGGCTACTTTGTGACGCCTGCGGCACAAATAGCCCGTGCGAAAAATACTGCATGTGCGGTATTTTCACACTACCCTCTTTTTTCCATTGATCTTCCTGCACCACTACACGACTGCGCTATTTTGCTTTTGCGACAACATATCCAGATTTTTCAGTTCCTCTTCATTCAACACCAGGAAACTAACATCTGCCATTACCTCTTCCGCTATACCCATGCAGTTATCCGTAATGCGACCGATATTTTGCAATATTTCGGTATAGCCACTGGACAAAGCCACATTACACTGCTTTTTTTTCACTCGACCAAAATGCGCCTTGCTAAACTGTCGATTCTTCTTAAGGATGCGGTTTTTGTCCTTTGCCATTATTTCAATAATGCTATGATCGCCTCTTTCTACGGCAACAACCGCCTCATCGAACAATTTAATCGAAAGCGACATGCACTCCTGCAGTTCTTCCACCGCATGATCCGACAGGCTGTTACCCTCCTCTTTGATATGTGCATACGACCGCTCGATCTCATCGCAGCGATCTACGATTCTTTCAATGTTATTTGACACATATAAAAGCCCAGCCGTTTGCTCAGATTGAAATTCCGTCAAATTACCGCTTGCAAACATTCTCGATATGTAATTGGAAATGCTGATCTGCAATTTCTTTACATTGTCGGAATACTCTGCAAATCTCCGGAGTGCTTTTTTATTCTTCTCTCCACTCATAGATTTTCTTAACAGCTCCATTGTCTTTTTCGCATAAGCAGCAGAACGCTTGATTTCCTCTGACACGAGATACAGTGCTGCCATCGGCTGCACGATCAATTTGTCATCCAAAAATTGTGGTGCAAACGGTGCTGTGACCTTATCTTCCTTACCGCGCACAAGAAAACATACAATCTTGACCATGACAGGTATCAGTGGCACCCACACAAGCGCACACACGACATTAAAGGTTGTATGCGCATTGGCGATCTGTCTGGAGATCACATCAATTTCATTTCCCTTTGGAGAAATATAACACACGAATTTGCTAAGCAACGGAATCAGGAACAAAAATACGGCACTACCCGTAATATTAAACACACTGTGCGCAACTGCTGTTCGCTTCGCATTTTTGGACTGTCCGATCGATGCCAAAAGCGCGGTGATCGTCGTTCCGATATTATCACCAAGAAGAATTGGGATTGCTCCACTTAATCCAATAACACTTGATACGCCATCTGCTGCCGGCTGCGAAGCAAAATTCTGTAATACCGCAATCGTTGCAGAACTACTCTGTACAACAAGCGTCATAACAGCACCAAGCACTACGCCAAGTACAGGAATGTCAGACACTTTACCCATAAGATCAATAAACACAGGACTGCTTGCCAGCGGTTTCATCACGCTTCCCATGATCTCAATTCCCTCAAACAAAAGACCAAACGAGAAAATTACTTTTCCCAATTCTTTGATCGTTTCTTTTTTGCTGACAAACGAAATGATAAATCCAATAAAAATAATCGGATAAATATAATCACTGATCTTAAACGCCATCAACTGTGCCGTCATCGTGGTACCGATATTTGCACCGAAGATTACAGAAATACCCTGTGGCAGACTCATAAGACCTGCGCTAACAAATCCGATCACCATGACAGTAGTTGCGGAGCTGCTCTGCAACACTGCTGTCACAAGTGCTCCTGCCAACGCTCCCATGATCGGATTTTTGGTCAGGACCTCCAAGATTCGCTTCATCTTTTCTCCGGCTGCCTTCTGTAACGCATCACTCATACTGTTCATTCCATATAAGAATAACGCCAGTCCTCCCAACAGCCCAAATATAACCTGTAAATTTTCTTTCATCATTATCTACCTCTCTAATTATCTCTTTCGCTACCTTTTTAGCGTACCGCATATTAGAGATTCGTTAAATCATGATCATGTAAAAGAAATGTGTAATTTATGTAAAAAGAACAATTTTGGGTGGCATCACGCTACACTGCGAGCAATTTCCTATAAAACACAAAAGAGCAAAACTAGCGTTTTGCCCAGAAATTTGGTTTTTCTTTTTTCATTTAAAAATACGCCGCCTCACAAGTAATGATGACATTACCTGCAGGGCGGCTATGTTAGTTTGATTGCGTGCAATTTATTACTACACTTTTGGAGCCGCCTTATTCTTCCGCAGATTCCTCCAGAAACTTCTGATATTCCTGCAAAATGATATTCTGCAACATATCTCTTGTACTAGAATTGATCGGATGAGCAATATCTCGATATTCCCCATCACCAGATCTGCGACTCGGCATTGCAATAAACAGACCTTTGTCTCCCTCTATTACCTTAATATCATGTACTACAAATTCATCATCCAATGTAATAGAAACAACGGCTTTCATTTTGCCTTCTTTTGTGATTTTGCGAACTCTCACATCTGTTACCTGCACTTTTACTAACCCCCTTTGGTTATGCTAGGTGCATCACCTTTTATGACCTTTTATACTGCCGAATAATCCGACATTATGCAATTTCTGTAAAATTACAGTGCATATCTTTCATTCTTCTCAATGACGATCCGAATGTCCCCATCTTCTGCGATATAATCCGTATTCGCGCGAATCGTATCTCTGCTCTCTACGATACAATTCTCGATATGCGTATTATCGCCAATGTAAACATCATTCAGAATGATAGAATTTTTAATGGTACAATTGTTGCCTACATATACTTCTTTGAATAAGATAGAATCTTCTACCTTACCATTGATAATACATCCGCTGGATACCAAGCTGTTCTTTACCTCTGCCCCAACATTGTATTTTGCCGGTGGAAGATCATCCACCTTGGAATATACATCCGGATACTGCTTGAAGAAATAATCTCTTATATCTTTCTTCAAGAAATCCATGTTGGTGCGGTAATAAGCATCTACAGAAGAAATATTACTCCAATAAGTCTCGATCGGATATGCATAAATCTTCTTTACGCTCTTGTAGCGGATCAAAATGTCTTTTACAAAGTCATAGCGTTCTTCCTGCATAGATTTCTCGATCAACTCGATCAGCAGGCGACGACGCACAATATAAATTCCCGCAGAAACTGTGGAAGTCTGTGCATTGATTGGCTTTTCCTCAAATCCGGTCACACGACCATCTCTATCTACTGTCAATACGCCAAAACGACTTGGATCTTCCGGCTCCGCAATATCTGCTGTTACGACTGTAAAATCTGCTCTCTTGGCTATGTGGTATTCCAAAACCTTATTATAATCCATTTTGTAAATACCATCGCCCGATGCAATGACTACATAAGGCTCATGACTGCTCTTCAAGAAATTCAAATTTTGTGCCATAGCATCTAATGTTCCACGATACCAATAGCTGTTTTCCGGTGTTGTTGTAGGTGTAAATACATACAATCCACCCTGTTTTCTACCAAAATCCCACCACTTCGATGAATTCAAATGTTCATTCAGTGACTTGGCATTATACTGTGTAAATACTGCCACTTTCTGAATATGAGAGTTGCTCATATTACTAAGTACAAAGTCTATGCTACGATATCCGCCTGCAATAGGCATTGCTGCAATCGCACGCTTGTTAGACAGTTCACGCATTCTACTGCTGTTTCCACCTGCTAATACAATTCCAATCGCTCTCATTATCTGTCACCTACCTTTATCAATGTTTCACCGCCTGCAAGTATTCCATCCGGATAGTCGGAAAGTTCGGTCACACCGGATATTGCTGTGTTCTTACCAATCTGCACGCCATCCGGAATCACGCTGTCCTCTCCGATCGTTACCAATCCAAAGGCATAAACATCCGGTTTGACAATGTTTGGCACTTCCTCGCCAACACCCAGCTTACAATTCTCACCGATCACTACATTTTCTGCAATGATGGACTTGTCAATCACGGTACCCGCTTTGACGATAGTTGAACTCATAATGATAGAATCCCTTACGATCGCACCTTCCTCAATCGTAACACCGGAGCCGATCACCGAATTGTGTACCTCACCATAAATTTCAGAGGCCTCACCTATGATCGCCTTGTCCACAACCGCATCGGATGCGATATACTGTGGAGGGATCCGATCGCTCTTCGTATAAATCTTCCAAAATTCTTCATACAGGTTAAATACCGGAATCAGATCGATCAATTCCATATTGGATTCCCAATAAGATCCCAGTGTTCCTACATCTTTCCAATAACCGTTGTACTCGTATGCAAAGATACGATTACCTTTCTCATGGCAATATGGAATGATATGTTTACCAAAGTCACACGCCGGCTGATCCTTTAACTTGATCAAAGCCTCTCTCAGTACCGGCCATGAGAATATGTAAATTCCCATTGATGCCAGATTGCTGCGTGGATGCTCCGGTTTCTCCTCAAACTCCTGAATCTGCTTGTTCTCATCTGTAATTACTACACCGAATCGACTTGCTTCCTCCATTGGCACCGGAATAGTTGCCAATGTAACATCCGCTTTATTTGCCTTATGGAAATCAAGCATTACCTCATAATCCATTTTGTAAATGTGATCTCCACCAAGGATCAACACATAGTCCGGATTATAATACTCCATATAACGGAGGTTCTGATAAATCGCATTTGCCGTACCTGTGTACCATTCGCTGCTTGTACTCTTTTCGTATGGTGGCAAAATAGAAACTCCACCTACATTACGATCCAGATCCCAAGGAATACCAATACCAATATGTGTATTCAAACGAAGTGGCTGGTACTGTGTCAAAACACCTACCGTATCTACTCCTGAATTAATACAATTGCTTAATGGGAAATCAATAATTCGGTACTTTCCGCCAAATGCCACAGCCGGCTTGGCAACATCAGCAGTGAGCACTCCCAAACGAGAACCCTGTCCTCCCGCCAGTAACATTGCTATCATTTCTTTCTTGATCACGCAATCACCCCTTACTTTGTAGTATATAATGTAATAAGTATATCATAACCGCCCATAAAAGTGAACAATTTTCATAAAATTTCCAATTTATTTTTGTTTTTTTTATACATTTCATACAATAGTTGAACTATTTTTTGCATTTAGCGACAAATCCCCTGTTTTTTATGTAATATTTTACATTTTTTTACAATAGTAAAGATTGACACAGCAAAAAAATTGCCATATCTGTACACATCTTACAATTTGTTTTTTATCTGCTGTCATTCGGGATTTTTCCTTTGCATTTTCAAAACTCTTCTCTATAATAGAAGAGTATCTACTATGATACAGATTATATTTTGGGAATGTTTCAGATTGGAGGAAACTATGTATCAGATTCAATTGACAAATCCCTGCACGGCATATTTTATCGGAATCGGCGGCATCAGCATGAGCGGATTCGCAGAATTATTGTCAGATGCAGGTTTTACCGTAAAAGGCTCTGACATGAATAAGAGCAAGATCACCGAACATTTGCAGTCTTTAGGCATTGAAGTATTGTATGGACAAAAAGCAGAAAATATCACTTCGGATATTGACTTCGTTGTCTACACGGCTGCCATCCATCCGGATAATCCGGAATTCAAGCAGGCAAAAGAACTTGGTCTGCCTATGATGGAGCGCGCAGAAATGGTCGGACAGGTCATGAAAAATTATACTAACGCCATCGGCGTATCCGGCACACACGGAAAAACGACAACCACTTCTATGTTGACGCATATTTTCCTTGCTGCCAAAAAAGACCCTACGATCTCTGTTGGAGGCATTTTAGATGCGATTCACGGTAACATTCGCATTGGTCATTCCGACAATTTCATTACGGAAGCCTGTGAATATACCAACAGCTTTTTGAAGTTCCATCCAACTGCCGGCATCATTTTGAATGTAGACGCTGACCATCTGGATTTCTTCAAAGATCTGGATGACATCCGCAACTCCTTCCATCGTTTCGCTAAGCTGTTGCCGGAAAATGGTGTACTTGTCATCAATTCCGACATTGATAAGCTCGACACGATCATCAGTGATCTGAATTGTAAAGTCATCACTTTTGGACTGGATCATGCGGCTGATTACGAAGCAAAAGATATTGTCTTTGGCGAAGACGGCTGTGCATCCTTTGAGTTGATCCGTTATGGTGAGAGCACCGGTATCCGTATCCAGCTCGCTGTTCTGGGCAACCATAACATCGCAAATGCCTTATCCGCTATCGCACTGGCAGAATACTATGATATCCCTATGGATGCGATCAAAGAGGGACTTTTGCAGTTCAAGGGGACAGAGCGCCGTTTCGAGCAAAAGGGTTCATTTCACGGTGTTACGATCGTGGATGATTATGCACATCACCCAACCGAGATCAAGGCAACGCTTACTGCTGCCCGCAAATTCCCACATAAACACTTGTGGTGCGTATTCCAGCCACATACTTACAGCCGTACCAGAGCGTTATTACATGAATTTGCCGAAGCATTATCTGAGGCAGAAAATGTCATATTAGCAGATATTTACGCTGCCAGAGAGGCGGATCCGGGTGACATTTCTTCTAAGACCTTACAGGAAGAAATGCAAAAGCTAGGCAAAAAAGCCTATTATTTCCCATCATTTGAAGAAATCGAAAAATTTTTATTAGCAAATTGTATCGACGGTGACTTGTTAATAACTATGGGTGCCGGAAATGTTGTAACCATTGGCGAAGACCTCGCAGAAGAATAGTTATCCACATTATCCACAATTGGACTGTGCATAATTTTACACAATCCATTGTGGATACTTTTTTTGTCTATAACTCGCGAAAGCATTACTTTTGAGTCGTTTTTGCAAAAGTTGTGCACATTGTCCACAATTCCCGAAACGGCTTCGTTGTGCAAAGTACAGCTATTTTCAATCCCCAAAAACTGTGCTAAAATGTTCTTCGCTATGCAGCAAGTCCTTGAAATATGCGGATTCGTCCACATCTTTTAAGACTTGTACATTTTAGAAAGAAGGCAGATTAGATTTATGGATAACATTTTACTTTGCACCAACCATGTACCTTTGGTTACCTCAATTTATAACACTTTTATTGAAGATTACATGCCATCCGCAAATGGAAGTTATGTGAAGGTCTACCTGTATTTGGCAAAATGCCTGCAGGCAGGAGAGGGAAATCTTTCGATTTCTTCCTTGGCTGATCTGCTGGAAAACACCGAGAAAGACATTATGCGAGCGTTGCTTTATTGGGAAAAGAAAGCACTTTTACAGATCCACCGGGATGCTGATACCGGAGAGATCATCGGTCTTGATATGACCATGCCGGAATTTTCCTACACAAACGATACTTCTGTCCGTTCTGCCGACAAAGCAGAGCATACCGCCACAGCAACTGATCAACCTGCGGCAGAAGTGATCGACACTCACGACACACCAAGTGTGCCGGACACACAGAGTAGCCAAAGCACGATGGACACCAATGACGGGTCCGAACAACAGCCGGAGATCTCCTTTTCGCCACAGCAGGTACAGGATCTGGCTGGAGATGGTGACTTCATTTGGGTCTGCAATGTCATTGAGAGTTATCTGGAACGGCCAATGAAGCCGAACGAAGTACAGCTGATCTCCTACCTGTATGGAACGCTGCACTTTTCTCCGGATCTGCTTCTCCACCTGTATGACTATTGCATCTCTATGGGTAAAACAAACAGTAACTACATACAAACCGTAGCTCTCTCTTGGCATGAACAGGGAATTACGACTCCAGAGGAGGCACAAAGTGCCTCTGTCCGTTACCACGCTTCTTACAATGCCGTCTCAAAGGCTCTGGCACTTGGCAGGTCACTTGCTGAAGTCGAGAAGAAGTTTGTGGACAAATGGCAAAATCAATGGCAGATGGATCTTGGTGTGATCACGGAGGCTTGCGACCGCACGGTGCTGAAACTGCATCACGCAGACTTCAAATACACCGATGGCATTTTGGGACGCTGGCACAAAGAAGGCGTGCGCACCATGCAGGATGTCGAACACTCCGACGCAGAATATGTACGCCAGCAAGATAATCAGCCACCAAAAGTACATGGCAATAAGGGACGCAATCAATTCCAGAATTTTAACCAGCGAGATGTCAGCAGCGAAGATCTGAACGAATTGGAGCGCAAACTGCTAATGCAGTAGAAGGGAGACGATCATGGGGTTATCCAACACACAATATCGGGATATTATGTTTACATACGACCAACGGCGCATGGACAATGACCGATTGCTGGAGCAGCGTTATCAGGAAGTATTTCAGAAAGTACCGGAGTTGGAACAGGTACAAAGGCAGATTCGAGAGCTCTCCCTGTCCGAAGCGCGAAAGCAGCTTTTTCAGGCAGAGGAAACTGCCACAGATCATTCCGACACTGCCTATCAACAGCAGCGTCAGGCATTGCTTGCAAAGAAGAAACAACTGCTTTGTGACAATGGATTTGCGGAAGATTATCTGAATGCGATCTACACTTGTCCCGACTGTAGAGATACCGGATATACGGCAGACAACAAACCTTGCCACTGCCTCAAAAACGCAGAGATCAAGGCTCTTTACGAAAGCTCTAATATGATGGATATTCTGGAAGCAGAAAATTTCAGCACATTTAACGAATTGTATTATGATGACACTGTCGTAAATGAGAATCTTTCTCTAACTGCCCGGCAAAACATTATCAAAGTAAAAGATGTTTGTCTCGATTATATCAAACACTTTGATGATGCCTATGATAATCTCATATTTTATGGGTCAACGGGTGTAGGAAAAACCTTCCTCACACACTGCATTGCCAAGGAGTTGTTAGACAGCTCACACACGGTGCTTTACTTGACTTCCCTACAGCTTTTTGATATTTTAGAGAAAAACAAGTTTCATCATGAAGACGCCTCAACATCCAACGAACAGATCGCGTATATGCTACATAGTGATCTGCTCATCATAGATGACCTGGGCGCCGAATTGGTAAATAGTTTCACTGCTTCCCAGTTGTATTATTTTATTGAAGAGCGTCATACGAACAAACGCCCGACTATTATTTCAACAAATCTCTCTTTTCAGGAATTGAGAGATCGGTACAGTGAGCGTATTTTTTCAAGATTTATCGGCTTTTATCATTTTCTTATGATAATTGGAGATGATATTAGACAAAAGGCGCGATTTACCAAACACGATGATAACTAATTGGCAAACTGCCAATCATAAAACCCTTTGCGTCTCAAGTTTAGACGCATACCACTTAGACGGAGGAAACAATACTATGAAACGACATGACAAGTTAGCAGACACACTTCCCGTAGGTACCCTTGGTATTCTGGCTCTGGAAAGCAGCCGGGAAATGGGCCAGAAAGTCAATGATTACATTGTTGACTGGCGCAGGGAGCGTGCCGCACAGAACGCTACTGCCTCTACCTTCGCAGGATATAACCGCGATTCGTATATCATCGAATCTTCCTGCCCTCGTTTTGGATCAGGAGAAGCAAAAGGTATTATCAAAGAATCTGTGCGAGGAGATGATCTGTACTTATTAGTAGATGTGTGCAACCACAATCTTACTTATAAAGTATGTGGACATACCAATCATATGTCTCCTGATGATCATTACCAGGATCTGAAGCGTATTATCGCAGCAGTTGGCGGAAAAGCTCGTCGTATCACAGTTATTATGCCATTCTTATATGAAAGCAGACAGCATCGCCGCAGTGCCAGAGAATCTCTCGACTGCGCATTGGCTCTGCAGGAATTGACACAGATGGGCGTAGAGAGCATTATCACTTTTGATGCTCATGACCCACGCGTACAGAACGCAATCCCATTGAAGAGTTTCGAGACGGTACAGCCAACTTACCAGTTTATCAAGGCATTGTTGAAAAATGTACCTGATCTGACGGTAGACTCTGATCACTTGATGATGATCAGCCCGGATGAAGGTGCCGTAGGCCGTGCTGTATATTATGCCAATGTACTTGGTATCGACATCGGTATGTTCTATAAGCGTAGAGATTACAGCCGCATCGTGGACGGTCGCAATCCAATTATTGCACATGAGTTCCTTGGCTCTGATCTGGAAGGCAAAGATGTTATTATCATCGATGACATGATCTCCTCCGGCGAAAGCATGATCGATGTTGCAACAGAGTTGAAACGCCGTAAGGCAGGACGCATCTTCGTTGCTGCTACTTTTGGACTGTTTACAAACGGTATGGACAAGTTTGATGAGGCACATGAAAAGGGATTGATCCACAAGGTACTGACAACAAACTTGGTATATCAGCCGGAAGAAGTATTACAGAGAGATTACTATATCAGTGTAGATATGAGTAAATATATCGCACTTTTGATCGATACGCTGAATCATGACCAGTCCATCAGCGAACTTTTGAATCCGGCAGAACGAATTCAGGCTGTATTAGAAAAATATGGCAAACGATAGATTACACATTGACAAAGCTAACCTATCGTAGTATTCTTGACAATAGAACTGATAGAGGTCGCACTCTTCATGAGTACATTTTCCGATGCGTCAGGCGTAGATGAGGAATTTGGAAAGGGAACAGTGCCGAAAGAATTGCCGTCCTGAAGCGGTTGTTCTTGGGCATGGCGTGAATAACGACATGACTGTCATCGAAGGATGGAGCGCTATCAACTGTATTTGAATTTTCAAAGAGGTGATGCGTTATGTATTGCCTCTTTTTTATGGAAACGAAAATTGCTCATCGTGTAAAGTTACACCACCAGGGATTGTTAATGCAATTCATGCGGAGCAACACTTTCTACAAAACCAAGAACACACTTACTGGAAATGGAGGATTTTGAAATGGCTATTTTTGAAGGAGCTGGAGTTGCTTTAGTAACCCCTATGAATGATGATCTGACTGTAAATTACAGCAAATTGGAACAACTGTTGGAAGAGCAGATTGCCGGTGGCACAGATGCTATTATTATCTGCGGAACAACAGGTGAGTCTGCAACATTGTCAGAAGAGGAACACGCAAATGTGATCCGTTTCGCTATCGAGAAGGTAAATCACCGTATCCCTGTTGTGGCAGGAACCGGTTCTAACTGTACCGCAACTGCTGTGAAATTGAGCAAGGAGGCTGCTGAGGCTGGTGCTGAAGCTGTATTGGTCGTAACTCCTTACTACAACAAGGCTACACAGAACGGTCTGATCGCTCATTACAAAGAGATTGCCAATGCGATCGACATTCCTGTTATCTTATACAATGTACCAAGCCGTACCGGTGTTGGAATGACACCTCAGACAATTGCTACATTGGTAAACGAGGTAGACAACATTGTAGGTGTCAAGGAAGCATCCGGCAATATCAGCACCGTAGCACAGATCCTGCATTTGTGCGGTGACAAAGTCGATCTTTACTCCGGCAACGACGATCAGACGATCCCTATGCTGTCTCTTGGCGCAAAGGGTGTCATCTCTGTTTTGTCAAATGTCGCTCCAAAATATACACACGACATGGTAACCAGTTACTTAAATGGCGATACCGCAAAGGCAGCACAGATGCAGCTTGATGCTCTTCCATTGATCGATGCACTGTTCTGTGAGGTAAATCCAATTCCAGTAAAAGCTGCGCTGAATATGCAGGGCAAAGAAGTTGGTTCCCTTCGCGCTCCATTGTCAGAGATGGAAGATGGACACAAAGAAGTTCTTCGTGCCGCAATGAAAGATATGAATCTAATCTAAGTGTCAACAGGAAATTCTTAATCACATAAAGAGCAAAACCAGCGTTTTACTCTTTGCTCCGCTATACTACGAGCAGTTTATTATTCAACCAAAAAGACCAGAACAGTGAAATTACCGTTCTGGTCTTTTTTATGTTTGTTTAAAAAGGAGTTGGCGTATGGCAGAGGGAGCTACCATACGCCCAATGAAAAAAATGAAAAAGAATCTATCTCAAACATAAGTCAGTCAGCTAATTTATGATGAAATCTTTCGAGCAACTGTTTTCTTATTTCTTTGCTCTCTTGATTTCTATGTATACATAATAACAACTAAATGTGGCTAGAATTTGTACATTTTATAAAAAAATTCTTAACTTCGCAAAGTAAGTATGAACTATTTAAGAAATAGTTCTATATTTGTTGTCATTTTATACATTTTCTCCGATTTCATACTCCTTTATTATCTTTTCCACTTCTTTCAGGAATATACGCATTTCCTCATCCGTACCGATGGAAATACGCAGATAATTGTCAATTCGCTCTGCTGAGAAATGACGGACAAAAATATGTTTTTCCCGCAACTTCTCAAAGATCACGGTAGCCGGAACCTTTTCATGCGTTGCAAAAATGAAGTTCGTCATGGAATCTCCAAACGAAAAGCCCAGTCTGGTCAATTCCTTTTTCGTCTCCTCTCTTGTCGCAATAATACGATCCGTTGTTGCGCGAAAATATGCATCGTCTTCCAACGCTGCCTTGCCAAGTGCAACGGACAGACGCGTCATTGGATAGCTGTTAAACGAATAACGAACATCGTTCATCGCTTTGATCAGCTTTGCATTACCGATCGCATGTCCAATACGCATACCTGCCATAGAGCGAGATTTGGAGAATGTCTGAACAACCACTACATTTTCGTACTCGTCCACCAATGGCAATGCCGTGTAGCCGCTAAAATCCGCATAGGCTTCATCAATGATCACAACAACATCCGGATTTGCCTCGATCACGCTTCGCAAAAATGCCTCATCCTGTTTGATTCCGGTAGGGGCATTTGGATTTGCGATGACAACGCCACCATTTTCTACGCAGTAATCTTCCAGTCGCAGATTGAAATTGTCGTCTAACGCCGGGCGATTGTATGGAATCTGGAATAGTTCTGCCCACACATCATAGAAAGAATAAGTGATGTCCGGAAAAAGGATTGGCTTACCGGAATTGAAAAATGTCAAAAAGGCGATCGCCAGTACATCATCCGACCCAACACCGGTATAAACCTGCTCAGGACGAACCTGATATTTTTCTGCCAATGCATTTACCAGATCCGTTGACGCAGGATCCGGATACAAGCGAAGTGAATCTACCGCAAAATCCTTTAACGCCTGTGTTACCTTAGGAGAAGGCGGATAAGGATTCTCATTGGTATTTAATTTGATCATATCAGAAAGGTTAGGCTGCTCTCCCGGTACATATGGCTCAACCTTACGAAAATTCTGTTCTAATTTTGTCATGTCTGTCCCTCTTTTCAAGCAAATTTACACCTCATAACATTTTGCCAGCTTCTCAAATGCCGGCAAAGAACGCTTAATCATTTCATGATCTACACAGTAGGCAATTCGTACATAACCAGGGCAGGCGAACGCGCTTCCCGGTACCATCAGGATATTGAACTCTTTTGCCTTTGCTACGAATGCAGCATCGTCCTCTTTCGCTTTCACCCAAAGATAGAAAGCACCTTCCGGCTTCGCACATTCAAATCCATATTTGGTCAACGCATCATACAGCAGTCTACGGTTTGCATCATATGCTTCTACATCTGTCGTCGCATCCAAACATTTCGATACGGCAAGCTGTAACAAAGAAGGCGCATTAACAAATCCAAGAATACGGTTTGCCACATTTGCCGCTGCCAATACATTTTCAAAATCATCGACCTCATCCGGAATCACAAGATAGCCGATACGCTCTCCCGGCAGAGACAAGGATTTACTATAAGAATAACCTACGATCGTGTTCGCGTAATATTTTGTCAAATAAGGAACAACCACACCATCGTATGCCAGCTCACGATATGGTTCATCTGCGATCAAATAAATTGCTGTGCCAAATTCTTTCTGCTTTTCTTCCAAGATCGCAGCCAATTTCTTGATCGTAGCCTCCGAATAAACTACACCGGATGGATTGTTTGGATTGTTGACGATCACTGCTTTCGTTTTTGGTGTGATCTTCTGTGCAAAAGTGTCCAGATCCAGCTGGAAGTTTGGAATATCCGCCGGAACTACCACCATAACACCGTCAAAGTTGGCAACATAGTTGTTGTACTCACCAAAATATGGAGCAAATGCAATGACTTCATCGCCCGGATCCAACAATGTTTTTAAGGCAACATTCAATCCACCTGCTGCACCAACCGTCATGATAATATTTTTCTGTGAAAACTTCGTATCAAAACGCTTATTGATAGACTGCGCGATTTTCTCTCGAACTTCCTCATAACCGGAATTGTTCATATATCCATGTACGAAATTAGGGCTGTCGTTTTCCAAAACATCAATAATCGCCTCTTTGACCTGCTTTGGCGGCTCAACACTTGGATTACCCAAACTGAAATCGTACACATTCTCTGCGCCATATTTCGCAGCCATTTTCTTACCTTCTTCAAACATTGCTCTCGTAACAGAGCTTCCCTCTACAAATTTTACCATTTTCTTTGCAATCATCGCATTCTCCTCCGTTTGCTTTGTTGTACACGCTTCGTTATATCCGCTCGCAAAGCCGCTCCAATGGAGTGTCCGCCTGCTTCGCTGATGTCATTTTTACGCTTGTTCTAGTATAACACACTTCCTGTGTTTCTTCAAAAAAAGAGCAAAACCAGCGTTTTGCTCTACAAGAATTGCTAAAGCAATTCTTGGTGGTACTCCACTACATTATGAGCAATTTCCTATAAAAGAGCAACGAGTCGCTTGCGACTCTTTCGCGCTCGAGCGGTGCTGTTTACAGCTAACTTCTTCTCCGCGAGATGCGCATCCTCGCGGAGCGTTTTTTACTTTATAGGAAACGAAAAGTTTCCTATAAAGTAAAAAAATAACGGTTGTCTGCTTATTCAGCACAACAACCGTTTTCTCTTTCGTAAAAGCTATCTTTCGTTCCAGCTTTCTTTGGTATCTGTTCTCTTTTGTAATAGCTATCTTTTGTATCGTGCGCGATCAGGGGTTCGAACCCTGGACACCCTGATTAAGAGTCAGGTGCTCTGCCAGCTGAGCTAATCGCGCATTTTGTCACCTCTCGTCAGCAACTCGTTTAATATAACACATTTCGACAGCATATGCAAGTAGTTTTTTTATTTTTTCAAAAACTTCCCTTTATGATACATTCTCCCTAGGAAATTGCAACAAACAAAGACACAGATCCCATCACCTCTATGAAACCGTATTAAACGAAGGCAGGGATTCGATCACTTCAATAATTGGCGAATACGACTTTCCCTGTTTTTTCTCATCACCATCATCAAACGCATACTCTCTACCCTTTTTACGCGCAGCTTCTTCTTTGGTATTTGGCAAACGGGCATATCGACTGTCCTGTCGAAAGTTTTTGGCTGTCTCCTGCAGTCCTGCCGCTAAATATTCCCGATCCGGATCTTTGTCACTAATGCCACTGATTGCTGATGAAATCGCATCATTTGCCTCTTCCTTGGACTTGCAATTCTCCAACTGTTTCTGCAGGCGTTCCTTTGCCATCTGCACTCTAAGCGCGGTACGATACAATGCAGGATTATATGTCTGTAAATATTGCATTTCCTCTGTCGTAAGCCGCTTTCCCATTTTTAATTTTCTGATAATCTTTTGTTCGTATTGCTGACGCTCTTCGTCTGACATATCAGCTGTCGGATCCAGCACGCTCACTGCGTTTTTGGCAATCTCCTCGATTTTCTCTCGCAACATCGCTTTATCATCCTTTGACAAGACTTCTTTCATTGTACTAACCATGCTTTTTCTCCCCCTTGCAACCTAAACCTGCGTTTTGCTCTGCAAGAATTGCTAATGCATTTCTTGTTGAAGTATCGCTACACTATGAGCATCTTTCATTTCCCAAAAAAGGTCTGATTCAAAAAATCAGACCTTTTTCTCCTCAATTATTATGTCGGTTACTCTTCCCTATTTCGCCAACTATTTTTTGACATTCTTCCTTTTGTTGTCCGCCATGTTGTGTACCATTACTTGATTGGTAAGCGGACAATTGCCTTGAACAGATCCCCATCTGTCACGATCTGCAAACTTCCGTTCATCAGCTCTGCAAGATTTTTGGCGATCGACAATCCCAATCCATTACCTTCTGTATTTCTTGATCTGTCACCTCTCACAAATCGTTCCAGCATCTCCTCGCCATCCATTTCCAGCTGGTATTTCGAGGTGTTACGGAACATGATCGCCACTGTATCTTCTCCCACCTCAAGATCAACATAGACACGCGTTCCCGGCTGAGCATATTTACAGATATTATTGATCAGGTTGTCAAAGATACGCCAAATATGACGATTATCTGCCTGTACGATAACATCCTGTAACTTACTGCGAATGATGAGCTCCAACTGATTCTGTTCCAATTTTTCTGAAAACTCTCCAACTGCCTGTGTAAGCAAAATTCCCAGATTGCAATCTTCTAAAAACACTGACAGATTTCCGGTAGATGCTTTGGACGCCTCGATCAGATCCTCGATCAGCTTTTTCAGTTTGGCAGATTGACGCTGCAATACTTCAATATATTGCGTCCTCTCATCTTCCGTTGTCTCCGGACGCTGAAGCAGATCTACATAGTTGATAATGGAGGTCAGCGGCGTCTTAATGTCGTGACTGACATTCGTGATCAACTCCGTTTTGAATCGTTCGCTCTGCAGTTTTTCCTGCACCGCGATCTGAATTCCATCGTTAATCTGATTCAAATACTCCGCAAGAGCACGAAATGGACCATACAATTTCTTTGTGTCCAACTTTTGGGACAATTCGCCTTCCGCAAGTTTTCTGCTGCCATCATGCAGCTTTTGGAACTGCATTGTACAAAACAGCACAAACAGCGCTTCAACAATTTTATAAAGGAAAAACAACCCTATCGCAGGATTGCTGCATCCACCTGCAAGCAAGACTATCAGCTGCAAAAAGCTAATGACAAGCCAGACCGCACCCACACGCACAAACAAACTGATATGCTTCTGCACTGCTCTGCAAACCTGTCCGCCTAAATGCCCAATTTTGTGATAGATGCATTTGACCCAAGACACGATATAATGACATGCGGTGTAACGAAGCAGCGTTCCCGTACGAAGTCTTTTCGCAAAATTGTCCACGACAAATAGTCCGATCACAATGCCAACCACTACCGTTATCATGCCTAATGCAAAGAATGCATTAAAGATACGCAGTGTTGCACCCTGCCATGCATAGTATAATTCACCAAATATAGAAAGGCTGATTCCTAATGCTGTCCCTAAAACAGCCCATACAAACAGCAACGGGATTCTTTCCAAAATTCCCGGCGTACTGCCTGACGGTCTGGACCGATATACTTGAATCCCAAAAGCCACAACCAATACTGCAAACAGGAGCGCCCCTAGTATTGTTCCCACAAGCAACGGAAGCTGGATCGGATATAACACATCGATCACTGCCGTCGTCCGAACAAACATATCCGACTTGCTGCGATCTAATTTTGCCGGCAGAGTCGACTTGATCTGCCAGGTATGAAGTCCCTCTCCCGTATTGTCATATGTAGCATCGATCGCAACCGGGATATTAAAAACCAAGATCTTGTCGCCATTTTTTCCATTTCTTATGGATTTGGAATATTGCAGCTCATCGGGATCAACAGTATCAGGATCACCTTTTATAAAAAGGATCGCATACTTTTTGTACTCCCCGGTACAATACAATTGAAAATCATAATAATCCGAATCATACTGCAGAGAATAATTGAGCATACCATCTAATGTTCTAGGCTGGTCAGAGCTCAACTGCATTCCCACAATACTGTTCAAGAATACAGGGGCACGATCAAATTCTGCATCTACCCAATTCTTATAATCACTTGTCTCCAAGGTGTACAACACATCTTTATCTGCAACAGGATCATCAGTTGTTGCCTTATCATTTGTCTTGTTCAGATTCTTGGCAGCACAGACATACTGATGTTTTGATTTATTATAGTCAAAAGTGTTCGTCCAATTTCCCTGTACCTTTTTACCATTTGCCCCGACCATCGTATAACCACTGGCTATGGAAATACTTTTTACAGGGAAATAATATTCGCCTCGAACGCTATAATAAAAAATGCCGTTCATCTGGTTGTAAACCAAATCCGTGACTGTTTCGTGATACTCAGAGCCATTATTATTCTCATACCAATTTTCATGAAGCAAATTCCAAACAACACCGGAATTTTTATAATTAAAAAGCGTATTTCCACCTATTACATAAACATTCCCATCATCATCCGATGGATCTGCATCTTGTGCCACTTCCTTTATGGAATAGGTCAGATTCGTTCCGGCAAGCTCACAATTTTCCTTATTTTCTTTCGCATCTCGTGCAATTTTCATTTCATAATATCTTTGCACATTGCTGTAAACCGAAGACAATACCTGCTGCTTAGACTGGTCATTGTACATACCGGTTCGATAGCAAATATAGGATGCCACGCCTGCCATCACCGTAAAACATCCCACGATCACTGCCAACACAGCAGCGATCACACTGTACCATCTGTTTTTTGTTTTATGATCCATCATTTACCCTCCAACTTATAACCTCTGCCCCACTCTGCCTTAAGATACCTCGGATTTGCGGGATCGTATTCCAGCTTTTCCCGCAAATGCCGAATATGTACCGCAACCGTGTTCTCCTCACCATATGGTCTATCTTTCCATACATTTTCATAAATTTCTTTAGGAGAAAATGATTGCCCAGGATGTTGCATGAGAAATAACAACACATGATACTCTATGCGCGTCAACGAAATAGGCTCTCCATCCAGTTTGACTTCTCCTGTCTGCGCGTTCAACTCGATCCCGCCTAAGACATACCCTTCTTTTTGTTGTTTACCGCTGCCAAGCTGCATATAACGACGAAGCTGCGATTTTACCCGTGCCTGTAACTCGACCGGGTTAAATGGCTTAGTAATGTAATCGTCTGCCCCCACAGTCAATCCCAATACTTTATCCATGTCCTCGCTCTTTGCCGTGAGCAATATGACCGGCACATTGGAAATTTCTCGAAGTTTTACCATTGCCTGTATTCCGTCCATCTTCGGCATCATAATATCCATCAGCACCAAGTGGATCTCTTCTTTTTTGATGATCTCCAGTGCCTCAGCGCCATCGTACGCCTTGAATATTTTATAGTCCTCCGAGCGCAAATAAATCTCCAGCGCCGTCACAATATCTTTCTCGTCATCGCATAACAGTATATGATACATTGTTTACTCCATTCCGAAAGTGCCCTGCAGAGCACCTTCTCTTTTGATTCATGAATCCGGTCGGCTTTATCCTGCCTCCTGTATTCTATTGTAGGAAAATCATGATTAAAATTCAATGTGAAAAATCTTTAAGATTTGTTTAAGAAATTATGTGGAATCATGAAATTTCTGCAAATTTTTTACAAAAAAACTATTGCATTTCCAAAATCACTCTGTTATAATATATTTCGTTGTGAAGAACACAGTCAGCGCGATTAGCTCAGCTGGCAGAGCACCTGACTCTTAA
>JALEPA010000130.1 GCA_022766515.1 Lachnospiraceae bacterium
CTTCAGCCTCTTGAGTATTTCTCCACTTGACAGTTGCTGTTACCGTCAGCAAGAATTAGTATATCAATTATGCCTGCTCCTGTCAATAACTTTTTTCCTTTTTTTACAAAACCAGACATATTTTTATAGGATCAGGCACCAAAAGATGTCAAGATCACCTTTTGATGCCTGTTTTTGCTCTATACGACTTCCAGATCATGGACTGAAAGCCGCATAATACTCCTATTTAATATGCATAAATTTCCGCAATATTATCCTAATACCAGATAGTTTACTTGCGTTTTGCTACTTTTTTGGTCTTAGAAGCCGGTCCATAAATCGTTGTATTTCCGACTTTTACAAACGAACGCACTTTAATATAGTAAGTTTTCTTTTTATTGATACCCTTACTAATTGTCTTAGAGGTCGTTTTGTTCTTCTTTACAACAACATTTTTGACATTCTTCTTAAAGGCTTTATCAGTAGAATACATAATCTGATAACCCTTTACTGTCTTGTCTTTGTTCCACTTCAAGGCAATCTTCTTGCCTGAACTGCTTCTCTTTGCCTTTTTCAGCTTCTGCATCTTTGGTGTTACTGTTAATTTACATACCTTCTGTGCCTTCTTGTATGTGCTTGTAGCAGATGCTGTAATTACAATGTTAGTTGTTCCGTAACCCTTAACCTTGATAACGCCCTTAGCGGTCACAGTAGCAACCTTGGTGTTAGTAGACTTATAGCTTAATTTGCCATTTCCATTGGTCTTAGCGGCAATATTAAACGCCTTAGAACCAATAACCTTACTAATGCTGCTTGGCGCAGTAATTGTCTGTGCAGCCACTACAGGCTTGCTGCTGTTTACAGGTGGCTTTGGAGTATCAGTTGGATTTGTACTAGGTACCGGCGCCGGTGACGCACTAGGTGATGCACTTGTATCAGGTTTATCACTTGCTGCCGGTGATTCACTTACTGTAGGTGCCTTACTTGGTACTGCTGTAGGTGTTACCTCCGGTGTAGGTGTTGGATCCGGTTCGGTTGGTATTCCATCTAATCCATCCGGAGTTGGGTCAGTTGGCTCGTCCAGATCATCCACTGTAAGGTCACTTCCGACACCGATAGTATAAAATACCTTTAATCCATTTTCTGTAATACCAACGATCGTTGCCGTTCCTTCGGACATAGCTGTAACTGTTACCTTGATCGTACCATTCTCATCTACTACCTGCTTTGTATTGTCTACAACAGCTACAGAACTATCTGTAGAATAGAATGTCATTTCTGAATCTGTATCAACCGGAGTCAAGTTTACTTCAATAGATGATGTATCTCCTGCTGCCGGAATCACAATCTTGTTATCAGTTACGCTTGTTGCCTTAGTTGCTTCGTTCTGTTTTTCCTTTGTAGGGAAGAACTTCATATCTTTAATCGTAAATGTCAAAGATATCTTTGTTGGGTTGTCAACACTGCTAAAGCTTACGCTATGTGTCTTGGAATTGATGTTTACTTCTTCCACTGCACATCCATCCCAACCATTGATTGGATCATTAGAATCAAGCTGTCCGCTATCTTTCAACAGATTCTTAAATCCTTCTGCATCCATACTGCTTGTTTTCTTTAATGTTAATTCTGTATCGTTTACAACAACCTTGTCATAACGAACCTTTGCCTGTGAAACAACAGGATTCAAAGTATTTGTATCACGAAGGAAGATTGCTGTAAGATCTTCTAACTTTGTGATATTTGCTTTCTTACCTGCATCAGACAGATCACTTGCAAGGTCAAATGTAACTGTATACTGTCCATCACCTGTAATAGTAACAGGCTGGCTCTTTTCTGTTAATCCGCTATTTGCAAAAATAGCATTAAGTGTTACACCTACCGTTCCACTGGTTGCCTTTTTATTAACCTTAATAGAAACGATTGTGCTAACGCCGCTTGCAGCCTTTACAATGATGTATGTCTGTCCGGCATTTTCTGCTGTAACTTTACCGGAACCACTTACTGTTGCAACAGATGTGTTAGATGATGTATAAGTAATCGCATCCTCGCTATCAGCAGGTGTTAATGTTGTTACCAAATCAACAGTATCACCTTCTGTGATTTCATAGTAAGCTTTTTCTGTTTTAATTGCTGTTGCTGTTTCTTTTCCGGTTCCCTGTACGATCACCTGGATCTCTTTTTCTACAGATCCGGACTGTGATTTTGCATATACTGTAGTAATACCACTTGCTTTTGCATGGATCACACCGTTATACACTGTTGCAATTGAATCATCTGCTGTACTCCAAAGTACAATATCTCTGGATGAATCAGATTCTGCAGTGATAGTCTTTCTGTCTCCTGCTTCCATCTGTACCTTTTCATCACTTAATGTAATGTCTGTAGCAGACTGAATTGTTGGGTCTTTTGATACGCTGTTGTCTAATGTGCTGGAATGTCCGTAACTATTATAAATTGTTGACATTCTTGTTCCCAGATCAGAGCTCTTACCTGCCTCAAGTGTACCTCTGATCGTACCAAATACAACATCATCATATACCGGTTTGAGGGCTGGTCTGTTCCAGTCAGTAAAGAGTCCTGTCTCTGTTGCTACACCCATGTAATCGCCAGTTCCCTGATCCCAAACGATAGGTGCTGCACCATAGGAATCTGCGACTGCAGCACATACTTCATAGTTCAATGCTCTTTCTGCATTGTTATATCCTGTTGCAGATCCGGACTGTGCTTTTGTACGAACTCCGTACTCACCAACATACAATGGCATATTTTTATCCAATGCCTGTACTGCTTTTACAGAACTGCTAAGAGAGTTCTGCCAATCCTTTAACTGTGTATAACTCCATCTGTCATTACTGTTGTTTTTGTAGATATGTACAGCAAACATCAAACGAGTAGTATTGTTTGTTCCTTTGTCTGCCAATACATCTTCCGGCATTTCTGTAATGCCGCCTGTTGTAGCAAAACGGCCTGTAATAGCAAGCCAACGCTTCACATTGTTAGATCCTGTAGAACGAACTGTGTTGATAAACAACTGGTTCAACGCACTCAATACAGCATCATCTTCGTTTGTTGCCGTTCCATGTGCATCTGTTACCTCGTTCATACTCTCGAAGATCAAATGCTCATCATAATCTTTGAAACGATTTGCAATAGTTGTCCATACACCTTCATATTTCTGATATACTTTTTCAATGTTCTGCTGATAAGTATCAAGCCAGCATGCCGGTGTATTGTTTCCACGATTGTCATGGTTTGCAGCACCATCATGGTGAATGTTAATGATTGCATACATATCCTGATCGATACAATAATCAACAATTTCCTGAACACGGCTGATCCACTCTTCACTAATCGTATAATCATCGTTAATATGAGAACCCCAGGTCACCGGAATACGCACGGTATTATAACCGGCATCGTGAAGTGCTTTGATGGTATTTTTAGAATTTTTGATCAATTCTCCTACTCATATATAGAATTTACTACAACCTCCTTTACGATTTTTTTATGATTAAGGTGTTAAAAGTTACTATTCATAACAAAACCTATTTAAAATTTATGCCACAATATTTCCAGACGATGCGATGCATCTTTTCCAGACATTGTGGTCATAGATTTAGAAAAATAAATTTTCAAAAAAATTCATACTTTTGGATACCTTAATCACGATATATAAATAATGTTATATCCAACTATTCCCTCCCCATAAGCAAATTTGTGGATATAACATCTATTTAACATGCAAGCAACGCCAAGAATTGCCGAAACAATCCTTGGCAGAAAAGCAAAATAAATACCTAGCCTCGATGAACCTAAACGATAAAAGGAAAAGCCCTATTCTGATGAATATACCATCCATCATGAATAAGAGCCTTCCTTTCTTCATGCTTCAATGCAACACTTGTTACAGATTTACGCAAGCAAATTACTTTTTACATATACGCAATTTCTCGTTTTAGGTACTGCTTTACATACAAGCAAAGTGTAGCACATTATTGCCGAATATACAAGTCTTTTTTGTATTTATCTATCACAACAATTACCGGGAGATTTTCCACCTCTAATTTACGGATTGCTTCCGTTCCCAAATCTTCATAAGCAATGACTTCTGCCTTCTTGATACATTTGGATAACAAAGCACCGGCTCCACCAATTGCAGCAAAATATACGGCATTGTATTTTTCCATAGCATCTTTGACAGCATCGGATCTTTTTCCTTTTCCAATCATTCCTTTGAGCCCTTTTTCTAACAGCAACGGTGTATACTTATCCATTCGACTGCTTGTTGTAGGTCCGGCAGATCCAATGACCTGTCCCTCTCTTGCAGGAGATGGTCCCAAATAGTAAATAATATTATCCTTCAATTCCAATGGGATTTCTTCTCCCTTTTGCAATGCTTCGTATAATCTTTTGTGTGCGGCATCTCTAGCTGTATATACCGTTCCCGTCAAATACACATAATCTCCGGCATGAAGTTCTGCTACTGTTTCATCATTGATCGGTGTATGAATATGTTTCTCCATTTTTGTCAATCCCCCTAACTAAATGACTCTATGTGCATGTCTGTTTACATGACAACACATGTTGATTGCAACCGGCATTCCCGCAATATGTGTTGGATATACTTCTACATTGACACCAAGTGCTGTTGTCTTGCCGCCCAATCCACCGGGACCAATGTCCAACTGATTGATCTTTGTAAGAAGTTCATCTTCTAACTGCGCCACATAAGGAATCTTGTTATGAGAATTAAGATCTCTGGTCAATGCTTTCTTAGCAAGCAATGCACATTTTTCAAATGTTCCACCAACTCCGACACCGACAACGACCGGAGGGCAAGCATTTGGTCCTGCCAATTTTACAGTTTCAAGCACTGCCTCTTTGACACCCTCAATACCATCTGCAGGTTTGAGCATGCAAACACGACTCATATTTTCGCTGCCAAATCCCTTTGGAGCAACGGTAATATCCAGCTGATCTCCCGGTACGATCTCGTAATGAATGATACCCGGTGTATTATCTTTGGTATTAACACGCTCTATCGGATCCGCAACAACAGATTTTCGCAAATATCCTTCGGTATATCCCTGACGGATTCCTTCATTGACGGCATCCTCCAGATTCATACCTTCAATATGCACATCCTGTCCGATTTTTAGAAATACGACTGCCATTCCTGTGTCCTGACAGATTGGAATCTGGTCATCTTTGGCAATCTGAAGATTTTCCTTTAACTGAGAAAGGATCTGCTCCCCCAATGGATTTTCTTCCTGATCCGCTGCATCAAATAATTTACCTTTCACATCCGGTGAAAGTTCATAATTTGCTTCGATACACATTTCTTTTATGTTTTGAATGATCATGTCTGTTGTTATCGTTCTCACAATAATCCCCCGTTTCTACATGTGATGGTTGTATTTTGCATTATGGAAAACGAAAAATTTCTTATAATGCAAAATACTGATCCGACATTTCTGCCGGATCAGTCTGTTTTTACTCTTCTACTTTTTCAGAATCGTTATTCTGTTCTTCTTCCGGATTATCTTTGACCTCAGTGTCAACATTTCTTACTTTTGTAATGCTTGCTACAACAATCTCTTTGGTTGGATCCAAGTCAATCAGCTTGACACCGGAAGTAATTCTACCCAATACAGAAATCTCACTTACCAATATCTGGATAATGATTCCTTCTGTTGTGATGATCATTACTTCATTTTCATTTTTTACTGCCTTTGCTGCTACCACATTACCTGTCTTCTCGGTAATCTTATAGCACTTCACACCTTTACCACCACGATGCTGTGGAGCAAACTCTGTTAGGTCTGTACATTTACCCATTCCATATTCAGAAACAAGCAGTAAATGATCTCCCTGACTATCAAGCTGCATAGCAACAACTTCATCGTCATAAGAAAGATTCATACCAATGACACCCATCGAAGTTCTTCCTGTTGTTCTAACATCATTTTCATGGAAACGGATGCACTGACCGTGCTTCGTAACCATAATGACATCCTTAGTATCATCTGTGATCTTTACTTCGATCAACTCATCATCATCGCGCAAATTGATTGCCTGCAATCCGGATTTACGAATGTTAAAGTATTCCAAAATTGGTGTTTTCTTGGCAATACCTTTCTTGGTAGCCATAAACAAATACTTGCCCTCTTCGTATTCCTTGAATGGAATGACAGCCGTGATCTTTTCTCCCGGCATCAGCTGCAGGAGATTGATGATCGCTGTTCCTCTGGCAGTACGACTGGACTCCGGTATCTCATAAGCTTTGATACGATAAACGCGTCCGGTATTAGTAAAGAACATGATGTAATGATGCGTCGTTGTCATAATCATATCATCGATGTAATCATCTTCAATCGTCTGCATACCCTTGATTCCTTTACCACCTCGATGCTGACTCTTGAAATTGTCTACCGTCATTCGCTTAATATAACCAAGCTTTGTCATCGTGATAATCGTATTTTCATTTGGAATCATATCTTCCATAGAGATGTCATACTCATCATATCCGATAGAAGTACGACGCTCATCACCATACTTATCGCGAATTACCAAAATTTCTTCTTTGATAACACCCAGCAATACCTTACGATCAGCAAGGATTGCACGATATTCCTCGATCTTTTTCTTTAATTCTTCAAATTCATTTTCCAGTTTTTCGCGTTCCAAACCGGTCAACGCACGAAGACGCATATCAACGATTGCCTGCGCCTGCGCATCTGATAAAGCAAAGCGTTCCATCAGTCCCACTTTTGCATCTTGTGCATTTTTGGATGCACGAATGATCTTAATCACTTCATCAATATGATCCAATGCGATCAACAATCCCTGCAAAATATGCGCTCTTTCTTCCGCCTTGTTCAAATCATATTGTGTTCTTCTGGTAACAACTTCTTCCTGATGTTTCAAGTAATACTGAAGCATCTGCATTAAGTTCATAACAACCGGTTCGTTGTTGACCAATGCCAGCATGATAACACCAAAAGTGTCCTGCAGCTGTGTATGTTTGTACAACTGATTTAACACAATATTAGGATTAACATCTCTTCTCAACTCGATGCAGACGCGCATACCTTCACGGCTTGTCTCATCTCGAAGATCTGTGATGCCATCGACTTTTTTATCTCTATGTAACTCTGAAATTTTCTCGATCAAGCGAGCTTTATTTACCAAATATGGTAATTCCGTAACAACAATTCGATTTTTGCCATTTTCCATTGGCTCGATTTCTGTCACAGCGCGAACTCGAATCTTTCCGCGACCGGTACGATATGCTTCTTCGATTCCTCTTGTTCCAAGAATCTGCGCTCCGGTTGGAAAATCCGGTCCCTTTATGATCTGCATGATCTCTTCGATCGTTATCTCATGATCTTCTACCACACCATCAATGATCTTTACAACTGCATTGATAACTTCCCGCAAATTGTGTGGAGGAATGTTTGTTGCCATTCCGACTGCAATACCGGAAGTACCGTTGACCAAAAGATTCGGAAAACGAGAAGGAAGAACCGTTGGCTCTTTTTCCGTTTCATCAAAGTTTGGGATGAAATCTACGGTATCTTTATCAATATCCTGCAACATTTCTTCTGAAATCTTGCTAAGTCTTGCCTCAGTATAACGCATTGCCGCAGCGCCATCACCATCGACAGATCCAAAGTTTCCATGACCGTCTACCAGTGGATAGCGTGTAGACCAATCCTGCGCCAGATTTACTAATGCACCATAAATAGAACTATCACCGTGTGGATGATATTTACCCATTGTATCACCGACGATACGAGCACATTTACGATGTGGTTTGTCTGACCAGTTTTTCAATTCTGCCATTGAATACAAAATACGGCGTTGTACCGGTTTCATTCCGTCACGAACATCCGGCAATGCTCTTGCAGCAATGACCGACATTGCATAATCAATATATGACGTTTCCATTTTTTCTTTGAGATCCACATCATGAATCTTGTCAAAAATATTCTCGTCCATTTCTTTCCTCCATTTTCTTATACCAATCTCCATCCCACTGATGCTTTCGTATCAAAGGAATAGCGAACAAAATATCAAATTTTATTCCACATAAAGTAATCTAGTATCTATTTCTGTTGTTATAACAACGATTAAATATCCAAATTCTTTACATACTTCGCATTTGCCTCGATAAACTCACGCCTTGGCTCTACCTTGTCACCCATTAGCGTATTGAATGTCATATCGATCTCTGCCTCAGAATTTTCTCCCATGTTCACACGAAGAAGTATGCGTTTCTCCGGATCCATTGTCGTATCCCAAAGCTGATCGGCATCCATCTCACCAAGTCCTTTGTATCGCTGGATCTTGTTATTTCCATCACGACCGATCTCTGTCAAAATTTCATTCAACTCATTGTCGTCATAAGCATAACGAACAACTTTGTTTCGCTCAACCTTGTACAAAGGTGGCTGTGCCAAATATACATGACCTTCACGAATCAGATCCGGCATAAAACGATACAAGAATGTCAGCATCAATGTAGCAATGTGCGCACCATCGACATCGGCATCCGTCATAATGACGATCTTGTTATAACGCAGTTTGCTAATATCAAAATCTTCTCCAATTCCGGTACCAAATGCAGTGATCATTGCCTTGATCTCGTTATTGACCAAAATCTTATCTAAGCGAGATTTTTCTACATTCAAAATCTTACCACGCAGTGGCAAAATAGCCTGCGTTGCACGATTTCTTGCTGTCTTTGCACTACCACCGGCGGAATCACCCTCAACGATATAAATCTCACAATTTTCCGGATTTTTATCACTGCAGTCTGCCAGCTTACCAGGAAGTGCACTTCCCTCTAACGCAGTTTTTCTACGGGTAAGATCTCTCGCTTTTCTGGCGGCATCTCTTGCTCTCTGCGCCAAGACTGCTTTTTCGCAGATGATCTTAGCGATCGTTGGATTCTGCTCAAGGAAATAAGTCAGCTGCTCTGTCACTACAGACTCAACAGCACCTCTCGCCTCGCTGTTACCAAGCTTCTGTTTTGTCTGTCCCTCAAACTGAGGCTCAGAAATCTTGATGCTGATAATAGCAGACAATCCTTCACGAATATCTTCACCGGAAAGATTCTCGTCATTTTCCTTGATAATCTTATTTTTCTTAGCATAATCATTAAATGTCTTGGTCAATGCATTTCTAAATCCTGTCAGATGAGTACCACCTTCCGGTGTCGTAATGTTATTAACAAAACTGTAGGTACTTTCCTGATAAGATTCGTTGTGCTGCATAGCAACCTCAACATAAATATCATTTCTTTGTCCTTCGCAATAGATAACTTCATCGTAAAGTGCATCTTTTTGCTTGTTCAGATAAGAGACATATTCCTTGATACCGCCCTCGTAATGGAAAGAGCGGATCTTTGGCTCTTCCAAACGACGATCGATCAATGTGATCTTGAGTCCCTTTGTCAAAAATGCCATCTCTCTCAAACGCTGGCGCAGTGTATCAAAATCAAATACCGTCTCTTCAAAAATTTCTTTATCCGGAAGGAAAATAACCTCTGTACCTGTGCGGTCTGTATCTCCGATTACTTTCAGTGGATATACGACTTTTCCTCTCTCATAACGCTGGCGATGCATTTTTCCATTTTGATGGATCGTTACCTCCAGCCATTCTGACAGAGCATTAACAACAGAAGCACCTACGCCATGAAGTCCACCGGATACTTTATATCCGCCACCGCCAAATTTTCCTCCGGCATGAAGAATCGTAAATACAACTTCTACTGCAGGCAGACCTTTTTTATGATTGATACCTACCGGGATTCCACGACCATTATCTACAACTTTGATAGAATTATCCTGGTTGATCGTCACCTCGATCTCTGTACAATATCCTGCTAACGCTTCATCAACAGAATTATCAACGATTTCATAAACCAGATGATGAAGTCCACGAATAGAGGTACTTCCAATGTACATACCCGGTCTTTTGCGCACAGCCTCCAGTCCCTCTAAAATCTGGATCTGATCCGCGCCATATTCGTTGTTTACTTCTGTTCCCATAGTTCTTCTCCTTTTCCTACTTCTCCAAAGTAACCGTACCATTACTGACACGAAATACTCTGTCCAAAGTCAATCTACTGTCAATAAACTCTTCCAAACCTGTACAGGTAATGATTGTTTGTATGTCGTGAATGTTATCTAGCAGATAATTTTGTCTGTTTCTATCTAACTCCGATAACACATCATCCAACAACAATACCGGACAATCCCCAGTGGTCTTTTTCACAATTTCTATTTCTGCAAGTTTCAATGCCAGCGCACAAGTACGCTGCTGACCTTGTGAACCATACTTTCGTAAGTCAAACTCGCCATTCATAAAACATAGATCATCTCTATGTGGACCTACATTTGTAGAACAGAACTTTAAGTCTCTGTCCTTCGATTTTTCAAGAGCTTCCTCCATCTTTCCAGGTTCTACATCAGGCTCATACAACATCACAACCTGCTCAATATCTCCTGTCAGATTATTAGCAACTCTTCCTACGATCTCACCAATTTCTTCCACAAATTGTTTTCTTCTGGCAATGATCTTCTCACCAAATTCGATCAGCTTTTCATCCCAAACGAATAAGGTATCCGCCATAGAGGGAGAATAGGCGATCTGTTTTAACAATTTATTGCGCTGCATCAACACTTTGTTATATTGTGCCAAGTCATACAAATAGACCGGGTCCAGTTGACACAGCTCCATATTCATAAATTTTCTTCTTTCGCCCGGACCATTTTTGATAATGCGTAAATCTTCCGGTGAAAAAAAGATGACATTCAAAAGCCCCATCAATTCACTTGATTTCTTGATAGGTATTCCATCAATCGCAATGCCTTTGCCTTTATTTTTACGCAAATGCATGTCAATTTTATGAGGCATATTTTTTTTCGTCATCATCATACGAATATGTGCTTCTTCCATACCTACACGAATCAATTCCCTATCTTTGCTGCCTTTGTGAGAGTTTGTCGTCCCACAAACAAAGATTGATTCCAGTATATTGGTTTTTCCCTGTGCATTATCACCATAAAGAACATTGGTATGCGGATGAAACTCCAGCTTTTCTTTATGGTAATTACGAAAATCTCCCACCTCAACTGAATCAATTACCATGATCAATCACCTATCACTGTAACTTCCTGTCCATTAAACGCAAACACATCTTGTGGATACAGCTTTCTTCCGCGTCTGGTATCTACCTCACCGTTCACGGTAACCTCACCATTTTGAATCACAATTTTAGCTTCCACTCCGGAAGAAACCAGACCGGCAAGCTTCAACGCCTGTCCCAGTTTGATAAATTCGTCTGTGATCTCTATTGCTTCCATTTTCATTTCTCCTTTCCCTGTCAGACAGCAAAACTAAGTGTATAAAATTTATACATTAAAGTTTACCGGGAGAATCAGATAAATGTAAGTCTCATCCTGATCCTTGATAAAGCAAGGAGCTTTTGGATTGATCATATGCATTGTGATCTCTTCCTCATCAATAACACGAAGTGCATCCATAAGAAATCTAGGATTAAAACCTATCAAAATATCTTTTCCTTCTTTGGCAGCATCTATATCCTCATCCATAGAACCTATTGATGAATTCATAGCAAATCCCATTTTGTCATCCTGAATATCAATGATGACCGGTTTTTTATCGGAATCTTTCAACAAAAGAGTCGTACGATCGATACAATCTAACATCTCTTTCTTGTTGACCGTAATCTTTGTCTCATAATCGCTGGAAAGCATTTTATCGATTTTGTAATACTCGCCTTCGATCAATCGAGATAACACAAGGGTATCTTCAAACTCAAACAATACATGTTTGTCAGTAAAGAAAATGGATACTTCATCATCCATTCCTCCGTTGATGATCTTACTGATCTCAATCAAAGTTTTACCCGGAATTATCACACTTACATCATCATAGCTTTCTTTCAGTTGTACTTTACGGATAGAAATTCTGTGGCCATCCAAAGAGACAACCTTCAATTCAGATCCGTGAATTTCAAATAATTCACCTGTCATAACCTTAGCATTTTCATTATCGGAAATAGAAAATACAGTCTGACGAATAATATCACGCAAAGTAAATTGAGAAATATGAACATTATTTTCCTTCACGATGTTAGGAAGGTAAGGAAATTCTTCCGTAGGTTTTGCCATAATATTAAATTTGGCTTTACCACAGCTAATATTCATATGGTATTCACTGTCTACCGTGATCAATACTTCATCGGAAGGCAGCTTACGGATAATTTCAAAAAATACCTTTGCACTGATTGCAGCAGATCCCTCTTCTTTAATCTGACCATGAACGATCGTCTCAATGCCAAGTTGAAGATCATTCGCAATAAGTTTGATCTGATTATTTGCTGCTTCTATCACTACACATTCTAAGATTGCCATTGTCGTTTTACCCGGAATAGCTTTCATAGCAATGTTCATTCCTTCTATTAACTTTGTCTTCTCACATATGATGTTCATGTGTATAACTCCTTTCAAAAATTCAGAGATAAAAATCTATATAATTTTTAAATAATATTCAGCAGTAGTAGTAGGGGCTGTGGATATGAGGAAAAGTGGGTTCAGCCTTAGAAACGCTTGCATTTGAACCTATGGATAAATGCTTTGTTAGGTTTCTGATTGCTGTGCAAAACCTCATATTTATGAACAATCCCTTTTTTGAAGGTGAAAATGAGAAAGTGCATTATTCACAAAAAATGTGAATATGTCAATTCTATTTCCACAAAATCATCATTGAGGATCGATCTTCTTCGTCAGTACATCGATCGTGGTGATCGTCTTCTCATCATTTTCTTCCAGCTTGGATTTGATCGCATCCTCACCATGCAGGATCGTGGAGTGGTGTCGATTACCAATCTTACTGCCAATCTCCTCGTAAGTGCTGTCTGTAAGCTGTCTGCAAAGGTACATACAAACATGACGAGGATATACAATATTGTT
>JALEPA010000143.1 GCA_022766515.1 Lachnospiraceae bacterium
AGCTGCGTAAGAAATTGTATTAGATCAGTGATGATCGCATTTGTATACAAAGAGGAAATCCTCCGGCTGACTGTCGGAGGATTATTTACTTTATAGGAAACTTCTCGTTTCCTATAAAGTAAAAAACGCTCCGCGAGGATGAACACCTCGCAGAGCGGAAAGTAATGAGTAGGTTGTAATATTTTTCTTCTTATTTAATGATCTTTTTCCTCACGGAACATGGACTTGTCAAATTCCGGATTAAAGTAATAAAAATTGTGGGAGTCCAGTTTCTGCTTGGTCATCTCCAAAGCTTCCCCGAATCGTTGAAAATGAACGATCTCCCTCGTACGAAGAAATTTTAATGGTTCGCGTACATCGGGATCATCAATAACACGCAAAAGGTTGTCATAGACGGTGCGTGCTTTTTGCTCCGCTGCCAGATCTTCGTACAGATCTGCCAAGGCATCGCCCTTCGACTGAAATTCGAGGGAGGTAAACGGAACACCTCCGGCTGCCTGTGGCCAGATTCCGGTCGTATGGTCGATATAATACGCATCAAATCCGGCTGACTTTGCCTGCTCCGGGGTGAGATTTTTGGTCAGCTGATATACCATAGCACAGATGATCTCCATGTGGTTGATCTCCTCGGTGCCGATGTCTGTCAACAAACCGCCTACTTTTTTGACCGGCATAGAGTATCGTTGTGCCAGATAACGCATGGAAGCAGAAAGCTCTCCGTCAGGGCCGCCGTATTGGCTGATGATCAGCTGCGCTGTTTTTGGGCAGGTTTTGTTGATCTTGACAGGAAATTGTAATCGTTTCTCATATGCCCACATTATGCATGACCTCCTTCCCAAGGTAAAGGACCTTCTGACCAGCCGTATTCGGTTGTGTCAGGGGTTCCGGTGACGATGGAGATCTGTGTCAAAGGGCAAAAATCTTTGGCATATTTGGCTAACAGATCCATTTTTTGTTGCAACAACTGTTTGAACAGGGCAAGTCCATGTTCACAGGTCGGATGGGTGTCCAGATACAGAGTCAGGTCATTGATGGCAAAGCCGACGGCGCTGATCTGATTTAGGGCAGCTGCCTGATCGGTAGTCTTTTGCTCTGATGAACGGCAAAAAGAGCAATCCACATCTTCTGCACAGTAAAATTCCATATTCAGACAGGGGAAGATCGTGCCTGCCGCCAGCGCAGCAGTCATATCGTATGGTTCACACCATGCCTGCATTGGAAAACTACCCATAGCCAGTGACTCTTTCGTTTGGCTGCATTCGTCTAAATAACTCAAAGTTTTCCTCCAATCTAAAAAACGCATCGTTGTATGGTGATTCATACAACGATGCATCTTTTTTTGCATCACAATAGTGATCTGATCACGAGCAACACTGTTAGTATGCCAGTTAATCCGTCTGACTATGATGATCTTTATCATTATAGAGTATGGTACTTTTTGTCATTTTCCAAATACAGTTCCACCAGCTTATCTAATTCGTCTTTGGAAAAAGCCGGAATTGGGATCAGACTTTGCAAAGTGGATGCTAAGATATATAGGACGCCTCGTTCCATATGCAAAACACGATCCGAAATTTTTTCCATCAATTCGATATACTGAATTTTGTCATACTGTACAAAATCTGTTTGTATTTTGAAAATGCCGGAAGTAATAGATACAAAGTCTTTTTGCATCGTCATGGCATAAGCGCGGTATCCTAAGTAACAACCGAAGAAGTAGAAGAGTAATATAGCAACACCGCAGATCCAATAAGTGGTCACAAAGACAGATGAACGACAGAAAGGATCAAGTGAAGCTGCGATGGCATAAGCAATTGCTTCTACTGCTAAAAATTTGACACCGCCGAACAGATGACGGAACCAAATGCGTTTTGGTGCACGAAGTTGAAGTCCCCCTTGTTGTTTCTGAAAATAAGCATCAAATTCCGGTAAAAGGCGGTGTAGTGCCTCAGCTACATATTTTTCCTGAATCGATAAAAGTAAACGGACATTTTCCTCTTTTTCATCTCCAACGCCGACGCAGACAAGATCCACATAACAGCGTTTGAATAAGCGGCTGAGCAGTGGACGGCTAATGATGATGGAGTGAATACGGTTGACCGGGATCTCATAACTGCGCTGTTTGAATAATCCAAAGGCAAGCTGGATCGTATCGCCTCTTCGTCTGCCACGAAAATGGTAATAGATAAAGAAATCTTTGATCGTTGCATAGACTACAGCACAGAAAGTCGTTGCGATCACCATGATCGTGGACATAAATTCTATGATACGAGCCATCGTTGCGGCAACAGATTGTCCCGGTGCGGTCACTGTGTAAATGATCAGACCGATGAGTATCAAAATTCCGGCAAGGCAGACCAAAATGCTAAACATAGATGCAGAAAACAGGCAGTGTGAAAGCACATTTTTGGTGCTGTAAAAAACATCATACGAATCATCAACCGGTGGGACGGTTGATGCAACGGTTGTTTCTGCATTTGTGGATTCCTCGGAAGAGGCCTCT
>JALEPA010000155.1 GCA_022766515.1 Lachnospiraceae bacterium
TACCATCATAGTAAGTAACAGGTGCTGGATTCAATTCTGCAAAATCATTGGATCTGCCATGAATCTCATAAAATTCTTTGATCTTATCATCTGTTTTCCAAATAGAGGACAAGCAGGTGGTCTCTGTTGTCATAACATCGATACCGATACGATAATCAGCTGTCAACTTGGAAACGCCAGGTCCTACAAACTCCATGACTTTGTTCTTCACATAACCGTTCTCAAATACGGCTCCGATGATCGCCAAAGCGACATCCTGAGGACCAACGCCCTTCATTGGCTCACCATCCAGGTAAATACCGATCACGCCTGGCATAGGGATGTCATAAGTTCTGCTAAGCAGCTGCTTTACAAGCTCAGGACCACCCTCACCCATTGCCATCGTACCAAGTGCACCGTAACGAGTATGCGAATCAGATCCTAAAATCATCTTGCCGCCACCTGCAAGCATTTCTCTGGCAAACTGATGAATAACTGCCTGATGAGGTGGTACATACATACCGCCGTATTTCTTAGCACAGGAAAGTCCAAACATATGGTCATCTTCATTGATCGTTCCACCAACGGCACAAAGGCTGTTGTGACAGTTCGTCAACACATATGGTACCGGAAATTTCTCCAGTCCTGATGCTCTGGCTGTCTGTATAATTCCGACGAATGTGATATCGTGGGAAGTCAGCTTATCAAACTTGATCTGCAGATTTTCCATGTTTCCGGAAGTATTGTGCGCCTCCAAAATGGAATATGCCATCGTTCCCTTTGCTGCCTCTTGTCTGTCCGGTGTCTGACCGCATTTTGCTGCGACTGCCTGTGCAGCCTCCGGTCCATCCTCCACGATCTCGGTACCGTTTAACAGGTACACGCCACCATCGTACAACTTAATCATAATATGTCCTCCTTATATTGTCCTTATATTGAAACATCAGCCCCTGCTTACAGATATTTATCTAACGCAGATGCTGTCTCCTGCATTTCTTCCATCAGCTCGCCGACTTTGGAAGCCTGTTCATTGGTATGGTATCCCATCTCCACTGCCTGTGATGTATTGGCAGTCACCTCTTCGCTGACTGCAGAGATCTGTGAAATACTCTCCACGATCGCATCGTTTGCATGCATGATCTTACCGATCTCCTCTGTTACACTGACAACATCATGATTCAGATCATCGATCTGGTTACGGATCTTCGTGAAATCTTTATCAGTTACCTGGATCAACTGCTTCTCACTCTGAGACTCACTCAACACATCGTTGATATGTGTCTGTGTCTCTGTCGCATTTTCCTGCAGCTTTCCGGTAATCTCGCTGATTCCTTCCGTAAGCTGTCTGGTCTGCTCTGCCAGTACACGGATCTGCTCCGCAACAACAGCAAAACCTCTTCCTGCCTCTCCTGCTCTCGCACTCTCGATCGATGCATTTAACGCCAACATATTGGTCTGGCTGGAAATATCAAAAATGTTCTGTGTGATCTCGGATACCTCTCTGGTGTTTTCCATCAAAGTTTCCATCAATGTATGTACTCTTGTATTCTTTTCCGTGATCGTATCAGCCTGCTCCAAGAGCTGCTTCATGGACTCTCTTCCCTTGTCCACTGCCTGTACACTCTCTTCCGCTACCGACTGCATCTTATGAGAACGCTCACTGGTCGTGTTGATCATCTCCTGGATCTGCGTTGTCATTACCGTCTGCTGCTGAATACTGTCCGCATTAGAACTGTTACCCGTTGCGATCTCTTCCAACGCATTCGCTGTTCGATCCGTTGAATTTTGAAGATCTCCCATCAGGCTTCCCGCTTCAGTTGTATTGTTCTTGACCTGTTCAGAAATATGTAAGATCTCTTTGAGCAGTGTCTTCGCTTTATTCTGATTATCAATGGCAATATCTAATTTTTCCTTATTCATCGTTGTCGCCATCTTCGTTACCGTGCAGACTGCGATCATCGCCAATGCGATCGTCAATCCCTGCAGCACTAAAGAAGTCTCATTTGCCGCAATGCCGGAGTGCATCGTACCTGCACCGGCACAGCGAACAATATCTGCAATATTAAGAACAAACACGATCACGCAGCATCTTACCATAAAAGAAAAATCGAAATATAAGATAAAGATGCAGGCTGTCGGAAAGGCAATGGCAAATGCCAGATCATTCTGACTGCCAAAAATAATGACAGCATACAACAGACCATAACCGATCATTGCCGTATGTTTCATGTAAGTCGTGCGTCTGTTTGTAAAAAACAAGGCTCCGTTGACGAAAATGCCCGCCAAGGCGATTGCTAAGATCACCCATACCTGAGACCACTTCTCCGTCCCTGCCATTGCATTTCTAAGATATTCCACAAAGAAAAATCCATCCATGATCACGATCATGCAATAGACCATAAGGTTAACTCTTTCAAACTGACGATTGATCTCTTCATCTAATTTCAAGCGTCCTTTGACCTCTTTCTTGATCTTTTCTGCGTGTTCTCTGCCTTCTTCAACACGCTTCTCAATATGTTCTCTTCTTTCCTCAACACGCTTTTCCACATGTTCTCTGATTTCTTCTACATTATGTTCCTTCTCCATAAGTATTCCTCCTTGCTCTAGTCGGTAGTATTCTCCCATTGCAAAAACAATTCTATTTTCGCTCCTTTCATCTTATCATATTTTTGAATGACACTCAAGGAATCCCGTTTGTATTTTTTCATTTGTTTTTCATATAAGATTAAAAGTGCGTGGCCAGGCTAAGCCATATCGAGATTTTGACACGCTTAAGAACCGCGGAAAAAAAAATATTTTGCATTGTATCAAAAAGGTTCTTGTGATAAAATACTTTCAAAATTATTAGGAGGTACTCTCATGAAGCATTTAATCAGTCCTCTGGATCTGTCCTTGCAGGAACTGGATCATATTTTATCGTTAGGACAAAATATCCTACAGCACCCCGAGCAATACGCACATGTCTGTGATGGAAAAAAATTAGCCACTTTATTTTATGAACCAAGCACCCGTACCCGTCTCAGTTTTGAGGCCGCCATGTTAAATCTTGGCGGTAGCGTGCTTGGTTTTTCTTCCGCCGATTCGAGTTCAGCGTCAAAAGGAGAAAGCGTTGCCGATACGATCCGCGTCATCTCCTCCTATGCTGATATTTGCGCTATGCGTCATCCAAAAGAAGGTGCACCAACCGTAGCAGCTATGCACTCTGAAATCCCGGTCATCAATGCCGGAGACGGTGGACATAACCATCCAACACAGACCTTGACAGATCTTCTCACGATCAAAACATTGACCGGAAGACTCGATCACATGACCATCGGTATGTGTGGAGACCTTAAATTTGGTCGTACTGTCCACTCCCTGATCAATGCCATGGTCCGTTATCCGGGTGTTCGATTCATTCTCATCTCACCGGACGAGCTTCGTATCCCTGATTATCTGCGTCAGGAAGTGCTGATTGATGGCAACATTGATTTCATCGAGACAAATGAACTGGAAAAATATATGCCGGAATTGGATATTTTATATATGACCAGAGTACAGCGGGAACGCTTTTTCAATGAGGAGGATTACATCCGCTTGAAAGACAGCTTTATCCTGGATGCACAAAAAATGCAGTATGCCAAGAAAGATATGTATGTACTGCATCCGCTCCCTCGTGTAAATGAAATTGCAACGGAAGTAGACAAAGATCCTCGCGCCGTTTATTTTAAACAGGCAAAATTTGGTGTCTATGTGCGCATGGCTCTGATCATGACACTGTTAGGACTGGACAAATAAGGAGAGAACATATGAATAACAATAAAGAACCGGAAACCGGAAACCTTAATATCAGTGGATTAAAACAGGGTATCGTTATCGACCATATTCAGGCAGGCGGCGCCATGAAAATTTATGAATACTTAAATTTGGAGAAACTTGACTGTACGGTAGCGATCATTAAAAATGCGAAAAGCAACAAGATGGGTAAAAAAGATATCATTAAGATCGAGGGACCTCTGGACATGGATCTGAATGTACTCGGCGTTCTCGATCATAAGTTGACGATCAATATCATTGAAGATAATAAGATCGTTGCCAAAAAGAAATTGGAGTTGCCGGAGGTCGTTACTGACATTATCAAATGCAAAAACCCAAGATGTATCACTTCGGTCGAGCAGGAACTGCCTCACTCATTCAAATTGACAGACCGGACAAAGCGCATCTACCGCTGTGTATACTGCGAATCCAAATTCAAAGGTAATTAGGAAAAGAGCCTTTTCCTATCCCGTTAGAAAAATAAAAGAAGTTCTAAACCAAAACAAGAAGTCCTTTTTCCAAAGAACTTCTTGTTTTTTTGTTATATAAAATGACAAGTTTATATTACAATCCCACGATCACACCATCGTCATTCACATCAATACGCTCTGCTGCCGGATGTGCAGGAAGTCCCGGCATCGTCATAACGGTTCCCGTGATTGCTACCACAAAGCCTGCACCTGCATTGACATATACCTCACGGATCGTAATCGTAAAGCCTTCCGGACGACCAAGTTTCTTTGGATCATCAGACAGGGAATACTGATTTTTCGCCATGCAGATTGGAAGATTTCCATAACCCAATTTCTCAATGCGGTCGATCGCCTGTATAGCTGCCGGTGCATACTGTACCTCAGCTGCTCCGTAAATTTCCTTCGCAATCGTCTCGATCTTATCTCTGATTGGCAGTGAAACATCGTACAATGGTGCGAAATGACTTTCCTTGGTATCGATCGTATGCATGATCTTTTCTGCCAGCTCAATACCGCCTTCTCCACCTTTTTCCCAAACTTCAGAAAGAGCGAACTCACATCCACGCTCCTCGCAGAAATCTTTCACGAAAGCAAGTTCTGCATCGCTGTCAGTCACAAAACGGTTCAAGGTAACCACACATGGGATCTTAAATTTCGCAATGTTTTCTATATGTTTTTCCAGATTCACGATTCCCGCTTTCAACGCTTCAAGATTCTCTTCATTCAGATCCTCTTTTGCCACGCCGCCATTGTATTTCAATGCACGGACTGTTGCAACCAGTACAACGGCATCCGGTTTCATATCAGCCATACGGCACTTGATATCCAAAAACTTCTCTGCACCCAGATCTGCACCGAATCCTGCCTCTGTGATCACATAGTCTGCTAATTTTAATGCAGTCTTCGTTGCACGAACACTGTTACAGCCATGTGCAATGTTAGCAAATGGACCACCATGTACAAGTGCCGGTGTATTCTCCACCGTCTGGATCAGATTTGGCTTGATCGCATCCTTTAATAATGCTGCCATCGCACCAACTGCCTTTAACTCTCCTGCTGTCACAGGCTCTCCCTGATAATTATATGCCACAATGATCTTTGCCAGGCGTTCCTTCAGGTCTTTCATGTTCTCTGCCAGACACAAGATTGCCATGATCTCGGAGGCAACGGAAATGATAAAATGATCCTCACGGACAACACCATCGACCGGACGGCCTAATCCTACAACAATGTTACGCAGTACACGATCGTTCATGTCCACGCATCGTTTCCATACGATCTGGTTGGTATCGATCTGCAAAGCATTTCCCTGTTTGATATGATTGTCTAACATCGCTGCCAATAAGTTGTTTGCAGAAGTGATGGCGTGAAAATCTCCGGTAAAATGAAGATTCAGATCTTCCATTGGTACAACCTGTGCATAACCGCCACCTGCTGCTCCTCCTTTGATACCAAAACATGGCCCAAGAGAAGGCTCACGCAATGCGATCACTGCCTTCTTGCCAAGTTTACCCATTGCCTGACCAACGCCGACCGTCGTCGTTGTCTTTCCCTCTCCGGCAGGCGTAGGGTTGATGGCTGTCACTAATACTAACTTTCCGTCCGGGCGGTCTTTGACCTTATCCCAAACTTCATCTCCAAGCTTTGCCTTATATTTTCCATAATACTCTAATTCATCATCCGTGATGTCTAACTGTTTTGCCACCTCACGAATATGGATCATCTGTGCTTCCTGTGCAATTTCAATGTCTGATTTCATAAAATCTCCATTCTCCTTTCTTCCAGGCTGTTTGTTTTTCTTTTGTTTTCCACATACCCGGTTTTACGCTGTCACCACTCTATGATAATCGAAAACGCTTCTTTATACAATACTTTTTCTTAAACATTCTGCCAGCCACGCCGTATAATCCCTTACGATATCGAGATCCGTACAGGAATATAACATCCGGCTTCCAACCATTTCTTCCAGTTCATTAAAGACCAGCCGCCCATCACGATCCGGTAAAAAATCAATGCCTGCCATCGCCAGTTTTTCACCGCCCAGACAATCGATCCAACGAGCGATCAAGCTTTTTTGCGATTCGGACAGCTGATACTCTGACACCTTTCCTCCCAGAGAAAAATTCGAGCGAAAATCGTGTTCGCCCTGTCTGCATACCGCCGCATAGATCTGACCTGCCACGACATAGACCCGAATGTCTTTGCTGTCACTGTCGATCCACTGCTGACATAAAATATCCCGGTGCAGAAATTTTGTCTGCAACAGCTCACACAGAGCTTCCGTTGTATTAGACGATCGTTCCGAGGACAACAGACAAACTTCACTTCCGCCATGCCCGTCTACTGTCTTGATCACAACATCTTGTTTCCTGCCCGATCTGTCACATTCTTTTATACGCTTTGTATGCCACTCGGTTATTTGCTGTATCGTCTGTTTCTCTGTGTGATCACACGACCTCGGCAAAAACAGGGTATCCGGTATTTTCCCTTCCACCGAGTCTTTCCAATACCTTTTTGCCAACTGCAGGGTTTTCCATTTGTCATTGCCTGTTTCCACGATATCTGCCTCATGAAACACCGGGATCTTCTTCTGCTGATAATACTGACTGACCTTCGCATCTCTGGTACGATTGAGAACAAAATCCGGATCCGGAAGCTGTCTATACTGCTCCCGGGTGACCAGCTGAAACCGCAGCCCTTTTGCCTCTCCGGCATGTTGAAACATCGACACAAAAGCATTATTTTTTTGCCCCTCTGCCGCATGATAGATCATATAACCTGTCAATTCCCGCATTACTTTGTTCCCCTGCTTTCTGCCTCCTGCACGATCATCTCCATAATGCACTGCGCTGTATTCACTCCGGTACATTCCGCAATATTACGAAAATGTGCATTTGAATTCACTTCACAGACCACCGTTGCAGGATGTGATTCCCCTTTTGCAAAGAGCAGATCTACACCCGCAAAAGAAAGCCCCAGTGCTTTTGCCGCCTGTACTGCGATTTCACACTCTGCTACGGACGGTTCATAACGCTCCATACTTCCTCCATTAGAAAGATTGGCACGAAAATCCTCCGTCACCGATCGTCTTTTCATCGCTGCCACAACTTGATCTCCAACCACCTGAAGACGCACATCCACGCCATGACTTGGCTTCATATACTTCTGGTACAAAAAAGGAACTCCGGCTAATCGATGCGTATATTCCATCACTTCTTCTCTTGATCTCGCCAAATATACCTGCTGTCCAAATGATCCGAAACACTCCTTGATGACAAGCGGCAGTGACAATCGCTCAATAATGCGGTCCACAAATGCGGCATCTCCATAGCCAATGCCCTGATAAGTCATCGGTGCAACGATCGTAGGGATCAAGGTAAATGCATACTCCTGACACGCTGCTAACGCCTGATAGGTACGGCATTTATCATCACAGAGAGCGATCGCTTCCGGGCGGTTGTACATGGGAATGTCTCTTTGTAAACATTCCTGATACAGCTTTGTTGCCAGTGGAATATCTTTATCCCAAAAGATCACAAAGTCCACCGACTCCGGAAGACCGGAGGAAACATCGCCAAAGTCCGTCAACACATGGGTATTATCCCAAAGATCCAGTCGAATATCGTACTGTTTTGCCGCTTCCGCCAGCCATTCATAATGCTCCACAAACTTATTTGTTCGCAAAAAGGCATTTGTCACCAGCACTCCATGCTGTATATTCCGTCTCTGCAAAATCTTCACTCCTTTGCCTGCTGTGACCACCTCTGTCACATCGTTTGTCTTTCGCTACTCCAAGCTGTCTATCGTCTCCATTGCGGCATCCTCTTCCGGAAGTACCTCTCTCGTCATCGTTTCCAACAGATCATCCGGAAGTGTTTCCGCCTCTGTCGTCTGACTTTCCTCGCCTCGTAAATAGGCTTCAAACTGTTCCATCGTCATCAGCACTTTTCTTGGCTTTGTTCCCTCTGCCGCGCCTACCACGCCTGCCTTATGCAGTTGGTCGATGATGCGTCCGGCACGGTTAAATCCAATAGAAAATCTACGCTGCAACTGTCCTGCTGCCGCTCTCTCCGACTCGATGACAAAGCGTCCGGCATCTTCAAAATATTCATCGTTATCCGACTTCGTTGTCACATTATCCGGCTTATTTTCCTCAACCGGCTCCTGTACCTCTGTGACTTTGTGATTGTACTCCGGCTCTTCATTGGTGGTTCGCAGGAAGTCGACAACTTCTCCCACTTCCCGATCAGAGATGAACGCACCCTGCACACGGATCGGATCGGATTGCCCGGATGCAAAAAAGAGCATATCACCTTTACCGATGAGTTTTTCTGCACCACCGCGATCCAAGATCGTACGCGAATCGATCGCAGACGATACGGAAAAGGCAATTCGCGATGGAATGTTTGCCTTGATCAGTCCCGTAATGACATTGACAGAAGGACGCTGGGTTGCCAATACCAAATGGATGCCCGCTGCTCTGGCAAGCTGTGCCAAGCGGCATACCGCATCCTCGACTTCCTTTGACGCAACCATCATCAGATCAGCAAACTCGTCTACGATAATGACCAAAAGCGGCATCTTTTCATAGCCTGCCTCCGCTGCATTTTCAATTTTTTGAATCTTCTCATTATATCCTGCAATGCCGCGTACACCAAGCTCCTCGAACTTTTTATAACGATCCATCATCTCACGCACCGCCCAGTTAAGGGCAGCTGCTGCCTCTTTCGGATCGGTCACGACCGGACAGAACAGATGTGGAATCCCGTTGTAAACACTCAGTTCGACCACTTTCGGATCGATCATGATCAGCTTGACCTCGTCCGGATCTGCCTTGTACAAAATACTCATGATCAGTGTATTGATGCAGACAGATTTACCTGATCCCGTTGCACCGGCGATCAGCAAATGCGGCATCTTGGAAATATCTGCCATGATCCGTTTGCCTGCAATATCTTTTCCCACAGCAAATGTAACCGGTGATTTTGCCTTCTGAAATTCTTCCCCTTCCAGTAACTCACGAAAATACACCGGACTGGACTCAGGATTCGGCACCTCGATTCCTACAGCAGCCTTTCCCGGGATCGGTGCTTCGATACGAATACTTGGTGCTGCCAAACTAAGCTTGAGATCATCCGCCAGATTGGTAATCTTATTGACACGAACACCCTGTTCCGGTAACACTTCATAACGAGTTACGGTAGGTCCGCAAGTCACGGCACCCATCGTCACATTGACATGAAAACTTTTTAAGGTTTCCTGCAAATGCATCGCTGTCTTGCGAAGCGTGATATCATTGATCCTTCCCGGTATATGCTCCGGTATTTTCATAATGTCTACCGGTGGGAACTGATAAGGTTCTTTTTTCTTTGCCACCGATTCCTTGGTAACACTTGGTGTCATCGCTTTCGTGGTAGCATTTGCCCTGTCATTCTGCGTCTTTGGAGTAGAAGATGCCGCTCCTACTCCCTTTCGCTCTATTTGTCCTGATGTCACAGAACTATGTTTCTGTCTGCTTCTTGTCGCCTTTTGAACAGATGGTGTCACATCTGTGACTTCCTCCTTATAGGCAAACGATTGTAACGGCTTGTGGCTTGCCTCTTCTACCTCTTCCGGAACAATATCTTGTTCTTCGTTCGTATTTGCCTGCTCTGACAGATTCCACTCCTGTAACAGTTCATCCACTTCTTTTGCTGACACCTCCGAAGACTCCTCTGCCTGCAGCTCTGATACGATCGTCTCTGACAACGGCTTCATTTCTGTCTGTGATCCCGCTGCCTCTGCTAACGGACTCACTTCCGGTGTTGTTATTTCAGACAATGGTATCACTTCTGCATCGATCTGTTCACGCTCTGAATCCGCCTGTAATGTTGTCGTGCTCGTATGAGCGATCGCAGGTTCCTGTCCTGCAGACTGTGCTTTTCCACCAAATTTATGCTCCAACTCTTCTCGATAGATCGGGATATCTTCTATTGGCTGTTTCTGCTCCGGTTTCTTCTCTTCCGCTGCCTGCGCCTGTCTGACCGGCTCTGCTTTCTTCTCTGATAGAATGCGATCCATCGGCTTTCTGGCATGCTCTACCTTTGGTAAGATTTCTTCCATCGCACCAACCGTCTGTCTCTGTGGCTTTTCTTCTGTCTCTTGCTTGGCTCTGTTTGCCTCCATACGATCGATCTGCTCATTCATCGCCTGCAAATCTACCGACTGCATCGTTCGATTTGAATGAATTCTCCTTCTTTCTCTTGGCAAACGAACCTGGTAGGATGGTTTCTCATAATTTTCTTCTTCCTGCAAAATCTCATATGCCTCACCCATTTCACGGTGATATGCATTTCTCTTGCGCAACATCGCCATCCATTCCACGCCATAAAATCCATAGACTGCTAACAATAACAGTGCAAACAACAAAAGACCAGCTCCAATCTTACCAAGCAGAGACGCTCCGGCATGTGCGATCGCTCTTCCTATGATGCCACCATTTCCCTGATTATGTAATACAAGCGAAAATGCCTGAAACAAACGCTGTCCCATCCCCTGCTTCGCTCCGGTACTGATCTGATAATAATCCGTCACCGTCTTATTTCCTGTCAACAGATCTGTCAATGCCATTCCCACCAAAAGGATTCCAATCGCACTAATGACTTTTCTGGTCACACGACGGTCATTCGGATTGACCATCACAAAGATAAAACCGCAGACCACTGCGATCGGAACAAGCCAGGCAATCCAGCCAAACACGCCGAGCAGCACCCCGCCTACACAAGTACCGATCTTTCCAGCCAGACCAAACAAACTGATATAACACAATAACGCAAGCACACACAACACAAAGAGTGTCATGCCCTGTTCAAACGCAAGATGATCCTGATACTCGTTCATTTCCTCGATCGAGCGGGTTCTTCCTCCCGTCTTTCTCTTTGTCGACTGCCGCTTTGTACTTGCTGCGGTATTTGTTTTTCGATTGGTAGTCTTTGCGGTCGTTTTACGGGTCGATCCGGTACGAGATCTGTTCCCCGTCGTCTTCTTCCCCGCTCCCCCGGTCGTTTTTCTCTTAGTTCCGGTTGCCTTTCCTGCCATAACTGCCTCCAAATACTTGTTTTATTTTATCACACAATAACCTAATGTCAGTGCGCCCACTACGGCACAGTACACTGCAAATATCGTGTATTTTCTGCCCTGTATGAGTTTCATCATAATGCAAATTGACAGATAGCCGACGATCGCCGCTACGATCGTTGCTACGATACATGCCGGAATATCTGCTCCCGGCAAAGGTGTTTTGCCAATATCCTTAAGTTCCAATACTATGGCTCCCAATACTGCAGGAATCGACATGATAAAGGAATACTTCACGGCAAAGCGTTTCTCAAATCCACACAACAGGCAAGCCGTGATCGTCGTTCCTGATCTTGACAGACCGGGCATCGTAGCAATTCCCTGTGCAATACCGACCATTCCCGCATCCAGATAACCGGCGTCTTTCGGTCTTTTCTCTCCTTCATCGGTATGATCTGCGATCACCAAAAACACCGATGTGATCAGCAAACAGATACCCGGGACAAAAAGCATCGTTCCGGCGAGTTCCACCGTGTCCTTAAATAATACACCAACAATGCCTGTCGGAATCGTCGAAACAATGACCAACATGACAAATTTACGATAGGATGACCGGATCACACGACGATATTTTCTAGGCGTTCCCGAAAAACCTATGAGCCAGATCAAAAAGTTGCAACAGACATCTCCTAAGATCCGAAATCCCTCTACGATCATTCGCTTAATGTCGTGCCAAAATGCTACAAAGATCGCTACTAAAGTACCAAAATGCAGCATAATATCAAAAAATAAGCCACCACTTTCCAAATCTACATGTAAAATTTCTTTTAAGATCACCAGATGCCCGGAACTGCTAATTGGTAAAAATTCCGCAAGCCCCTGTATGATTCCAAGTATAATCCCCTTCCAAATTGGCATAAAAACCCTCCATTCTTTTGTAAGATCCTGTGTTTTACCCAAAACAAAAGCACAGATATGATTAGTATACCACATTTCCAAGCACAATGCCAAACATCTGTTTACATTCTCTCCCGTATCATCTGTTTCAGCTTATCGAGTGCCTGCGTGATCCCGCCAACCTCTTGAAATAATCCCTTCTGCACCGCCTCTTTCCCTACCAGGATCGTGCCCAGATCCCTGCTGAGCACCCCCGGCGTGATCATCCATTGCTGCAGAGTTTGCTCGGATACTGCCGAATGTTTGGCAATAAACCCGGTAATGCGGTCCTGGATCAATTTGAAGTATTCATAGGTTTGCGGTGCTCCAAGCACCATGCCACTCATTCGCACCGGATGAATGATCACCGTCGCCGTAGGGGTAATGATCGTATGATCTGCCGCAACCGATAATGGGACTCCGATCGAATGACTGTCTCCTACCACCAGCGCAACCGTCGGTTTCGATAACCCTGCGATCATCTCCGCTAATGCCAGACCACAAGACACATCTCCCCCAACAGTATTGATAACAAAAAGGATCCCCTGTACCTCTTCATTCGCCTCCATTGTAGCTAGTAACGGCAGCATATGCTCATACTTTGTCGTCTTCGTCTGTCCTCCCGCTGATTCGTGTCCTTCGATCTCTCCAATGATCGACATCAACTGGATCTTGATCCCCTCTTTCGCATCCTCCAGCACACACATCCCATATTCCTTGACCATCTGTTCCACCTTCACACCTACCTTCCAAGAGCAAAACCAGCGTTTTGCTCTGCAAGAATTGCTAAAGCAATTCTTGGTGATATAACACTACATTACGAGCATTTTCCTATCCAAGTAATAAGAGCAAAACCAGCGTTTTGCTCTGCAAGAATTGCTTTAGCAATTCTTGGTGATATAACACTATACTATGAGCATTTTTCTACATAACAAAAAAAGAACCTGTAGATAAGTATCTACAGATTCTTTTACTCTATTCCACTATTTCTTTATTCATCGATCTGCTGTGCCATGCGTTTCCACACCATTCCGCCTAACATACCGATCGCTGCACCGGAAACAATTCCCGCTACCATCAAAAATGGCATATAGTAGGCTAACATGGACGACTGGAGCATCCAAGCTGCGACAATAAGCTGTCCGATATTATGAAACACACCTCCGGCTGCGCTGACTCCATAGATGGAAAACTTTCCGGTCTTTTTTAGAATAACCATGACCAAAAAGCTTAACAGTCCGCCTGCCAGACTGTACAACATCGTTGAAAAACTTCCAAAGGTCAATCCGCACAGGACGATCCGAACCATCGAAATCCCCAGTGCCAGCGGCGCACCAAACTGGTATAACGCAAATACGGTCACCACATTGGACAATCCCAATTTGATTCCCGGAACCCCTAATGATATCGGCACTAAGGATTCAAGATAACTAAATACCATAGCCAGCGCAACTAACATACCAATCTGCGCGATCTTCTTTGATTTCATAGCAGATATTATTCCTCTACATCTTTGATGCTAAAGCTCATACGGCCCATCTTATCTTTTCCAAGACATACGACTTTGACATGATCGCCCAATGTCAATACATCTTCCACATGATTGATGCGCTCTTTTGCGATCTTAGAAATATGAACCATGCCCTCTTTGCCCGGTGCAAACTCGATAAATGCGCCAAACTCTTTGATACTTACTACTTCACCTTCCAAGATCTGTCCGGGATAGTAATCTGTTGTGATGATCTGGATCAAACGGATTGCTTCCTGCATCATCTTCTCATCCTCACCACAGATGGAAACTGCACCTTCATCCGTAATATCGATCTTCACACCTGTGCGCTCGATCAAAGTATTGATCGTCTTTCCACGCTGTCCGACTACATCACCGATCTTCTGAGGATCGATCTGGATCTGAACGATCTTAGGTGCATAAGCTCCTACCTTTTCACGAGGTGCGCCGATAGCTGGAAGCATAACCTCATCCAAGATATACATTCTTGCCTCACGAGTACGGCGGATCGCTTCCTCTACGATCGGACGAGTAAGTCCGTGAATCTTAATATCCATCTGGATCGCTGTGATACCATCTTTGGTACCGGCTACCTTAAAGTCCATGTCGCCGAAGAAGTCCTCTAATCCCTGAATATCTGTCAATACCAGATAATCATCGTCTGTGTCACCTGTCACCAGACCACAGGAAATACCTGCAACCGGTTTCTTGATTGGCACACCTGCTGCCATCAAAGACATTGTAGATGCACAGATACTTGCCTGAGAAGTAGATCCGTTGGACTCAAATGTCTCTGAAACCGTACGGATCGCATATGGGAACTCTTCCTCACTTGGAAGTACCGGAAGCAATGCTCTCTCTGCCAATGCACCATGTCCGATTTCACGGCGTCCAGGTCCACGACTTGGCTTTGTCTCTCCTACGGAATATGATGGGAAATTATAATGATGCATATAGCGTTTGCTTACTTTGTTTGCATCCAATCCATCAATACGCTGGCACTCTGAAAGTGGTGCCAATGTTGTAATCGTACAGATCTGTGTCTGTCCACGAGTAAACATAGCGGATCCATGTACTCTTGGTACTAAGTCAACCTCTGCTGCCAAAGGACGGATCTGATCGATCGCACGACCATCCGGACGCTTATGATCTACTAAGATCATCTTTCTAACTGTCTTCTTCTGGTACTGGTAAACAGCTTCATCCAAAATTGCCAGCCACTCTTCTTTATCAGCAAATGCCTCAGCTAACTTCTCTGTGACA
>JALEPA010000179.1 GCA_022766515.1 Lachnospiraceae bacterium
ATCTGTATTTTAACATACCGGATGTGTTGAAAACGAAGAGCAACATCTCTTCCAATAAGGTGACATCCATGCAGGTAAAGCTTACGATCAAAAGTTTTACGCAGGGAAGTGGTGACAAAGCACAGGCGTTTATTTTTGCACAGCCGGATGCGACCGGTAGTTGGAATTGGAATCAGTCTGCCACAGCGGAACTTGCTGTCAATAAGCAGATCACGCTGAACTATTCCTTTGCTGATATGGATTGGAATGGCGGCACGACAATGGGAAATCTGGGTGTACGGTTTGCCAATGCGGCAGACGGAAGTACGGTAAGTTATTCCGTTGATTCTGCAGTGATCAATTTGGAGAGTGGAAGTGCGGCTACGAGTCAGCCAAGCACGACAGCAAGCGCTGGGGGAAATGTTTCGACAGATCAGATTGCGATCAGTATGTCAGTTGGTTCTGGTGCAAATGAGTACTATGGGGAATACAGTTTTACCATTACCAACAATAGTAGCAGCACAGTGACAGGAATCCAGATTCTGCTTCCGACTTCACAGGAGGTATCGGTTGGTTATGTTAATGGCTATGATGCCACCTATGATGCGGAAAAAGGTGGAATTGTTATTTATTATTCTGCTGAGCTGGGGGCAGGTCAGACGGTGTCCGGATCGGATAACAAGGTAGGATTTTCAAAAGATCCGTCTACGACTGTAGGACAGCCGAGTGTGATCGCTGTCAACTGTTCAGCACCTAGTGGTGGCAATGCAGGACTGCAATATGCATTGAATGGCAGACAAGATCTTGCCTATAAAGATACACCGGTAGGCAAACATGGAAAGCTCGCAGTCAAGGCGGTAGATGGTTATACGGCACCGATCTTGACGGATGAATCCGGTGTACCGGTACAACTTCGCGGAGCAAGCACTCACGGTATGCATTGGTTTCCACAGTATATCAACAAATCTGCATTTCATACATTGCGAGATGACTGGGGCGTGAATCTGATGCGTTTGGTGTGTTACCCTCGCGATACGGGATCTGTTGGTTATCTGACAGGTGGGGACAGCACCAAACAGCAGTTGGACTCTTTGATCCAAAATGGCGTGCAATATGCAACAGAACTGGGAATGTATGCTATTGTGGACTGGCATGTACATGCTTATAATCCAAATGAATATTTACAGGAAGCCAAAACATTTTTCACAAAGTACGCAACCATGTACAAAGATCAGAATAATGTTTTGTATGAGATCTGTAACGAGCCAACAGATACTTCTTGGTATTCCGGTAACGGAAATGATCTGTATACCTATTGTAAGGAAATTATTCAGACGATTCGTGCCATTGACTCCGATGCAATCATTATTTGTGGAACGAATACTTGGTCACAGGATGTAGATGAAGTTGCAGCACATCCAATGAAGGATCTCGGTTATGAAAATATCATGTATACCGCACATTTTTATGCAGCGACACATTATTCCGGTCTGATGGACAAAGTGCGCAAGGCGACAAATGATGGAACTCCGGTTTTTGTGACAGAGTTTGGTGTTTGTTCCGCAGATGGAAATGGAAAATATGATACAGCTAATGCGGATAAATGGGTTGCATTGATGGATGAATTAAATATTAGTATGGCATGTTGGAGTTATAGTAACTGCAATGAGAAATCAGCATATTTTGTAAACAGCTGCAGCAATTCGCAAGGCGATTGGACAGCCGGAGATCTGACGACTACCGGTAAATGGCTGATCAATACATATCGTGCACATAAGGAGGCAGAGGACAATCCGGGTGGAACGGATAAGCCGACTGCTTCGTCACAGCCAAGCAGTAATCCAGGGGCAACAGATGCTCCACAGGGAAGCAGCAATCCAAATGTCACATCCGGTCCGCAGAAAAGCAGTCAGCCAAATGTGACGAACACGCCACAGGATGGTCATCAACCGGGAAATTCCAAAGATACTCAGACGAGTGCTAAGCCGGGAAACACTGACAGGCAGGATCAGAATGGTTCGGATGCCGGTGGGCCTGTGGTCGGGGGTAAAGCGGGAACGAAGATAGAGACGGGAATGTTGGTGTATAAGATCACCAAGGCAGCAACGACACAAAAACCTGGTATGTTGCAGGTGGCTGGTCTTTCTAAGAAAGGGAAAAAAGCAGCAAAATTATCGTTTCCGGCAACAGCCACAATTGGAAAAGCACATTATCAGGTAACTTCTGTCGGTAAAAATGCATTAAAGGGTGCCAAGGTGAAGCAGATTGCAATGGGCAAAAACCTGACTCGAATTGAAAAAGGCGCATTCAAAAACTGTACAAAACTACAGAAACTGACGATCAAAGGCAAGTTAAAGACTGTGCAGAAGGGGGCGTTTAGCGGATGTAAAAAACGCATCATCATCAAGGGTGCATCGAAGAAGATCCGCAAGGCAAATGTTAAGAAATTGAAGAAGAGTGGTTATAAGAGGATAAAATAAATGTTCTCACGCACAAACATCACGCATACATTTGCAGAATGGAGAGTAGGAAAGAGCAAAAACAAAGGTTTTGCTCTTTTTTACTCTATTCCTTAAAAGGACCTAGTGATTGTAGTAATTGTTCTTGATATTCGCGAGGTGATATTTGTTCGTGCTTCTTAAATTGTTTGCTAAAATAAAAGCCATTACAATAGCCGGTTCGTTCTGCAATTTCTGCTAAAGTAAACCGTCCGCTGGCTAATAAGGTTTTGCTTTTTTGGATTCTATACTGCTCTAAAAAGGAAAAAATAGTACAGCCAATTGTGCCTTTGAATTTACGATTCATGTAATCAAAATTATGATGAAATTCTTTTTCTAGTCTTTCGCCTGTTATTTTTTCAAAATAATGATTTTTTAAATAAGATATAACAGCCAATGGGAAAAAATCACCAGCCAATTTAGTGGGAAAGAAAGAATCAATTTTGTAACGACATATTTTTATCAACAATAAAAGAAACATACAATTGAGGTATGTTTGTTGGTAGGGGTGGGATGTTTGGTATAATTGACACAAATCAGCCATGATATTTATAATTTCATATGAAAAAGTGTTATTGGATAAATGAATATATTTTGGAAATAGAAGGGATTCGGTGGTATTTGAATCCGCTTCTGATGGCAAAGTGAAGGATTGTTCTAATATTATTTTATTTCGATATTGTTGATCATCCAAGGACAAAATTTTACAATTATCCCATTGGAAATGGACAAAATAGTAATTTACATTATAGTTTGATTGGATACCAAAATGCGTTTTTCCAGGAGCAAGGAGAAGAACATCGCCGGCACGAAGTGTGTATAGTGTGTGTTCTTCCTGCAATTGCATCTGTCCATCCTTGATAAGATATAGAATCCAATCTGTAGCAGTTCGGCGAAAGTGCTTATTTGGCGCAGGAATGCAAACTTCACCGATTAGAGAAGTAGATGGTAAAGTCATTAAAGGTTGATATAAATAATCATTTTTCATACAAGCCTCCATAAAAGTCGCTATCATATATGTTTTGCGTCGCTAATAATCATGTCGAATATGTAGAAAATATGCTAACATAGCTATTGTAAAATGTCAATGACAGTAACTGTCAAAATGGATATGTGATATGAAGGAGGAAAAAAGAATGAATGGAAAAAAAAGGAAAGCAGAAAAAGTGTTTGCCATTGTATTAGTGGTATGTCTGTTGTTTACAGGAGTTCCATGCAAGGCAGCCAAAAGCAAAAAGGCAAAGATCAACCATAAAAAAATTGTTTTATGCGTTGGTCAAAAGAAGAAAGTGAAGATTATTCATACGAAAAAGAAGGTAAGTTGGTCAAGTAAGAACAAAAGGGTTGCTACTGTTAATAAAAAGGGAATGATTACTGCGAAGAAAAAGGGTTCGACAACAATTGTTGGAAGAATAGGCAAAAAGAAATACAGCTGCAAAGTGATTGTCCGGTCAAAAAAGGCAGAGAAATCATTTTCTCCATCCAATACCCCTATGAAAACTGCCCGTCCGGGAGCATCAAACTTGCCCACGGTGACTAATGTTCCTAAATCGACAGCAACGGTTATTCCAACATCAACACCGACAGCAATTCCTACAGCGACACCGACAGTACTACCGCTACCAACGGTGATGCCTACACCAGAACCGGATGAGGGATGGGAAGCTGCAAAGGTTAGTGGTACAGAAGAAGATTATAATAAGTATTTTGCACGAGAAATGAAACAATACACAAAAAAGCAAAGTGGAACGATTTTGGGGAAAATTGAAGAATTTTCATATTATTCATCTGTGGTTGATGCACAGAGAGAGGCATATGTATATCTACCACCACAATATGATAATAGCAAAAAATATCCTGTATTGTATATGATACACGGAATCGGATGTGATAGAGGTCAATGGGTCAGCTTGTCATTAAAAAATATTTTAAGTAACATGATATGTCGTGGAGAAGTTGCACCGTTTGTAGCGATTATTCCGAGTGTGATTCCGAAAGAGGGGGTGTCGTCTAATACGCTGGGACCAGAGAATATTGCAGCATTTACAATGTTTGAACAGGAATTTTTGACAGACCTAGAGCCGTATGTTTTGCAAAATTTTGCTGTTTCTTCGGAGCGAAAAGATACAGGTGTATGTGGTTTGTCTATGGGAGGAATGGAAGCGTTGCGTTTAGGATTCTTCATAAAAGATCATTTCAATTATATTGGTTCTTTTTCGGCTGCACCGACGCTGGATGAAAGTATTCTTAATACGAATGGATGGAATTCTATTCCGGAGACAGTTTTGTTATGTAGTGGAACAGCAGATAATACGATAGGAGATAATCCATTTAACTATCATAAGAAACTAGCAGATAACCAAGTTGATCATATTTGGTATATGTATCCAAATGGTGGGCATGACGATACTGTTTGGAAAAATGGATTGGTGAATTTTTTACTACGAAGCTATAGATAATATGCCAAACAATGGTGTTCACACAAAAAACACAAAAAAATTAGCACTCACCTCTTGACAGTGCTAACAAATGGTGCTATAACATAGTCAGAACAAAGGAAGGGAACAAGATGAGGACCTAGTGAGAAAGTTCCTAGCACAAAAAATTAAGAAAGGTGCGACAAGGAAATCACGATTAAGCCTCTGAGTTACTGAAACATCCCGGTTCCATGAAACAAGGTAAACAAGCATTTATTTAATGAAAAAGGAGAGATGACTTATGTTAATGCCTAGTATTTTTGGAGAGAATTTGTTTGATGATTGGTTTGATGAATTTCCATTTTATCCGGATAAGGAGATGAAGAATACCGAGAAAAAGTTGTATGGCAGAAAAGCCGGACGAATCATGAAGACAGACATCAAAGAGCAAAAGGATGGCTATGAATTGATCGTTGATCTGCCGGGATTTTCCAAAGATGAGATCAAAGCATCTGTTGAAGATGGTTATTTGACCATCAGCGCAGCCAAGGGTCTTAATAAGGAAGAGAAAGAAAAAGAGACCGGTCGCTATATCCGTCAGGAGCGTTATGCGGGATCTTGCCAGAGAAGCTTCTATGTGGGTGAAGCAATTACACAGGAAGATGTGAAGGCATCCTTCAAACATGGTATTCTGACATTGTTTGTTCCTAAGAAGGAACCTCAAAAAGCAGTGGAAGAAAATAAATACATTGCCATTGAGGGATAATAGATAGGCTATGAAATCTGATTTTGGAGGGCATTGCAAGATACAATGTCCTCTATTTTATAGCATAGGAAATTGCTCATAGTGTGGTGATATGCCACCAAGAATTGCTTTAGCAATTCTTGTAGAGCAAAACGCTGACTATCATTCCATTTGTGTCTATGCATACTCGACACGGATGAGGCAATAAATGGGAAGGTATGCAGAAATGAGGTGCGTATGAATATTAGTAAGTTTACACAAAAATCACAGGAAGTAGTGCAAGGCTGTGAAAAAGTGGCTTTGGATTATGGACATCAGGAGATCGGACAGGAGCATATGTTATCGGCAATGATGACAGTAGAAGATAGTCTGATCCGTAAATTGATTGAAAAAATGGGGATTGCCCCGGAGGTATTTGAGGCACAGATCAATGCACTGTTACAAAAAAGACCGAAGGTCACCGGTGGAGATCTGCGCATTGACAAGTATTTGAATGAAGCATTGATCTACGCAGAGGATGAAGCAAAGCGCATGGGAGACGAATATGTTTCTGTGGAGCATTTGTTTTTGAGCGTGTTAGCACATCCAAGCAAAGAGATCAAACAGTTATTTAAGGAATGTCACATTGACAAAGAGCGATTTTTGCAAGTGCTTTCCGAGGTTCGCGGTAATCAGAGAGTTACCAGTGATAATCCGGAGGCAACCTATGACACATTGGAAAAATATGGATCTGATCTGGTTGAGCGTGCTAAGGACGGTAAATTAGATCCGGTCATCGGCAGAGATGCAGAGATTCGTAATGTCGTTCGTATTCTTTCTCGAAAGACTAAGAACAATCCGGTACTCATTGGTGAGCCTGGTGTTGGTAAGACGGCAGCCGTAGAAGGTCTGGCACAGCGAATCGTTCGCGGGGATGTACCGGAAGGCTTGAAAGACAAGAAGATCTTTGCCCTGGACATGGGTGCGCTCGTGGCAGGTGCAAAATATCGTGGAGAATTTGAGGAACGATTGAAGGCAGTTCTGGAGGAAGTAAAAAAGAGCGATGGACAGATTATTTTGTTTATCGATGAGCTTCACACGATCGTTGGGGCCGGCAAGACGGAAGGCTCGATGGATGCAGGTAACATGTTGAAACCAATGCTTGCGCGTGGTGAATTACATTGTATCGGTGCAACGACTTTGGACGAATATCGTATGTATATTGAAAAAGATCCTGCGTTGGAACGCCGTTTTCAGCCTGTTATGGTTGATGAACCAACAGTGGAGGATACGATTTCCATCCTTCGTGGTTTGAAAGATCGTTACGAAGTCTATCATGGTGTAAAGATCACGGATGGTTCGCTGGTAGCAGCGGCAACGCTGTCAGATCGTTATATATCTGATCGATTCCTGCCGGATAAAGCGATTGACTTGATCGATGAAGCCTGTGCGATGATCAAGACGGAGCTGGATAGTATGCCGGCAGAATTAGATGAGGTTCGCCGTCGAATCATGCAGATGGAGATTGAAGAGGCTGCGCTGAAAAAAGAGACGGATCATTTGTCTGCAGAACGATTGGCAGAATTGCAAAAAGAGTTGGCAGAACTGCGTGATTCCTTTAATGCACAAAAAGCAAAATGGGATAGTGAAAAAGCATCTGTGGATGCTGTCAATAAATTAAAAGAACAGATTGATGCTTTGCATACGGAAATGGAGACGGCAAAGAGAAATTACGATCTCAACAAGGCAGCAGAGATTCAATATGGCAGGTTGCCGGAGTTAGAACGGCAGTTGGAAATGGAAGAGCAAAAGGTCAAAGGCGAGGAGCGTACCCTCGTACAGGAAAGTGTTACCGAGGAAGAGATTGCCAAGATCATCTCTCGCTGGACAGGTATTCCAATTACAAAATTGACTGAGGGCGAGCGAGAAAAAACCTTGCATTTGGAGGATGAACTGCATCGCAGGGTAATCGGTCAAGAGGAAGGCGTACGATTGGTGGCAGAAGCTATCCTTCGTTCCAAAGCAGGGATCAAAGATCCAACCAAACCTATCGGTTCTTTCCTGTTTTTGGGACCAACCGGTGTCGGTAAAACAGAACTTGCCAAAACCTTGGCGGCAAGCTTGTTTGATGATGAATCCAATATGGTGCGAATTGATATGAGTGAGTATATGGAGAAACATTCTGTGGCTCGTTTGATCGGAGCACCTCCGGGATATGTGGGTTATGAGGAAGGTGGACAGCTTACTGAGGCGGTACGCCGTAAGCCATATTCCGTTGTCTTGTTTGACGAGATCGAAAAAGCACATCCTGATGTATTCAATGTGCTTCTCCAAGTGCTGGATGATGGTCGTATTACGGACTCGCAGGGTCGAACAGTTGATTTCAAAAACACGATTTTGATCCTCACATCCAACATTGGTTCGGTGCATTTGCTGGAGGGAATTCAGGAGGATGGACAGATTAGCGAAGACGCAAGGGCAGCAGTAGAAGCAGAACTGCGGGCAAGCTTCCGTCCTGAATTTTTGAATCGACTTGACGAGACAATCTTGTTCAAACCGCTGACACAGCAGGATATCTCAGGTATTATTGATATCCTGATCGAGGAATTGAATGGCAGATTGGCCGATAAGGAACTCCATGTATCATTGACCGATGAGGCAAAAGAGTATATTGCGGAAGAAGCCTACGAACCTGCATTTGGTGCGCGTCCGTTAAAGCGTTATCTGCAAAAAACGGTGGAAACTCTTCTGGCGAAAAAGATCCTCAGTGACGAGGTTCATATCGGAGAAGAAATTGTCTTGGATGTTAATCATGATGGATTGTATATACGATAAGAGAGGCAGAGCGTTAAGGCTATAGCGTGTTAAGAAAGAAAAAGGACCGTTGTGCTAACGAATTTAAGTCGTTGGCGCACGGTCTTTTTTTGATTTCTGTTCTGGGGAGTCCCAATGGTATCTAAATTTGCAAAAAACTTGACAAAAAAATTTCACATTTATATAATGAAAACAGTAGGGTGTCATTATTTCTTGAAGGTTTAATCTTAAAGACAAGAAATAGGTTTATTGTGTTCCGTTTATAAAACAAAATGAAAGGGTTTTGTTAGTTAGCTGAATCACAGCAAAGATTTGTTTTATAGCAGATTTATTCTATGACCATTTAATGAAGAGCAGTAAAGAAGTGTACAAGATCATTTCTAGAACGCAATTCAGTTCCATCCCTAGATATTCAAAGGAAAGCAGCAAGTGAAAGCCGCTTTTGGACAACCAAATACAAGAAGGAGAGGGTTATGAGGAAAACAAAATTTTTATTGGTGTTACTGACAGTTTTATCGGTATGCAGCTTATGCAGCTGTGCAAATCACTCAAAAGAGACAAAGATAAAAAAGGAAATGATATTTGGGCAGGACTTGCTGGACGCTAATGTGGTCGTTCCAAGTGAATATCCGGAAGTAAAGTTGTCTATTCCATTTGCCTGTACAGAGAAGGGCAAACAAAAGATGTCTCTCAAGAAAGTAGAGGGTGACAATATCTTAATTGATGAGATCAAGGCAGAAGATTTTTCTAATGACGAATTTCGTGATATAAATTATCACGGCTATTATCTCAATATTTTTGGAATGACGATCACCCCACGAGTGAAAAAGTCATTTACGATACATTCCATTACGGTAGAGGTATCAGGACAAGAAAAAAAGCTTGATTTCGCTAAGGATCTGTCTTTTGATTTCATTGAAGAAAATAAGGATCTTGACGGTTCTGCAATATCAGATGTTGTTTTGGCGGATTCCCAATATGATCTGTCATATAAATTGAAGGCAAAGACGGATATTAAGAAGATATCCTATTCGGTTACAGATCCATATTCTATCGAAGATGTTCGTTTTATGACGGATAAAAATGAAGTTGAATCTGAACCGAAAAATATGAAAAAAGGTGATTCGCTTATAGCCGACATTACTGTTTCTTTACCGGAAGATAAAAAACATATATGGTGTAGAAATAATGTGGTTGTAAACTATGTGACCAAAGACAATAAGCAGAAAAAATATTATTTTCTGCTCATGAAACAGGGTGTTGGGGAAGAGGAAGATGTAGAAGAAGTATTAAAACTTTTGATAAAGTAATAGATGGCGCATATACAAATTGCATTGTATATAAATAAAATGAGAATGGGGATTTTATATGAAGAAAAAACAAGTAATTTTACTAAGTGTAATGATTCCAGTGCTGGCAGTGGCAGCGTTGGTAGGAGGCAAGCAGGTGAAACAGAGTAAATGGGATAAGCAAGTGCAAAAAATACTTTCTTTTGTTTATAGCGACGAAGGTTATACTTATAATACACTGGATTTTCAGTCTCAAATAAAGACA